>JBCCKK010000055.1:0-13897 GCA_039027395.1 Verrucomicrobiota bacterium
CTTTCTTGAGGGGGCGTGGCTCAGCTCCAGGTGTTTTGACGGTCGCATACCCAGAAACAGCAAGCACTTTGGCTTCAACTTCTTCTGCTTGCAGTTGGAAGGCACCCAAACAGATGAGAAGGGTTGTCAGAACATAGGGATAACATTTCATGGCAAATATTCCTTTATTTAGTGTTCAACTAATAAGAGAGATTTACCGCAATTCCGACCTGTTGGCGATCAAAAGATGATGGGGAATTGGTAAAATTCTGCTCTATTTTGTGGTAGATCGAGACCGAAGCATACTTCACAAAGTCGTAGTCAAGGGAGTTGCGGACAAAGTAGTAGTTATCACGACGGTTGTTAACCGTTCCAACGACAGTTGGACGGTAATCTGAGTGCTCAAAGCCCCCTCCGAGCGTATAGTAAAACTTCTGGAAGAAGCGCTGTCTCCAGGCTGCGTCAAATCCGGTAGCTACGTAGTTCGCGCCAATGATGGAATTAGAGGCTGTTACATTGCGATACCCCGTTAAGGTAAATGTGCTGCTATCAAAGGGTGACCAAACTAATCCTAAAGAGGCTGCCGGGGTCACTCTGTCTTCCCATCCAAGGGGTCCCTGATATTGACGGAATTCGGCCCCAACCGAAGCATTCAGCTGAATCTTCTCACTAGGCTCGTAGATTACTCGATACAAAGCTTGTTGATAACTCTGGTTAGGAGCCGCCTGGATATCAACAAATCCAATCTTGGTTCCGATTCCCATACGAACCTTAGGTAGCACCTCATAGAGTGCATAAACTTCACCTGTCCAAGTATGACGATCTCTAATCTCTTGGTAAAATGCCAAGCTCTGTCCTAAAGCGGCCTCCACCGTAAACTTGTCAGTAAACTGATATTCACCATAAAGGTTTGTATCGTGTTGAGTTCGATTGGTTCGAGCACCAATGTCTGCATTGGCCCCATCGGTCTCAAAGGTCTTGTGACTAAACCCAAAGAGACTGCGATCTCCCTGGAAGAGATAATCTCCACCACCCGATTGACTAATCGCGTTTTCATCCGAAAGATTGGTGAAGAGAATAAAATCGGGATCATAATAAACCCTAAAATAGTGCTCCGATGTTCCAGGCTCACTTGTCTGGTAATAAATTTCGGGGCGAACTTCCCAAACGAAGTCATCTTCTATTCCCGCAGCGGTCCCCTCGTCGCGTAAAAAAACATTGCTATCATAGTAGGCGTCGATATCTAGATTGGCCCGGATCGGAAACTTTTCCTCTTCGACAAGTCCATAATACTCAAGATCTTCCGCGGAAATTTCTTCAACAATACCACGCTGAGTGAGATCATCAGATTGGCCAGACCGATTGTCATCGGTAGTTTCTACGGAGTAACCTCCTTGTCCAAAACATAAGGATCCCGCAACCAAAACTGTAATTAGCCGGTATTTCATTGTTTTTCCTGCCTGGGAATAGAATTCTCGTTTTTGAGACCAGAAACAAGTACTTTTTCCAAAAAAGAATTCGCGAGAAGTGAGCTACCAGCGTTTGATTTTGCCCGTCGGTGTTTTAGGAATTTCTTGAACGACCCGAACTTCCATCGGAATCTTATGTTTGCTCAGTTTATCTCGACAAAACGCGAATATCTCATTCAGGTCGAGCGGCCCATTTCCTGATTCAACCACCACATCAGCAACCGGAATCTCCCCCATACGAGGGTGCGATTCCCCCTTTACCACACATTCTTGAATTGCAGGGTGCTGTTGGAGCACGGATTCTACTTCCTCGCAGAAAAACTTCATTCCCGCCATATTAATTCTGTTGTGCCTTCGCCCTAAAAGGAAAAGGTCCCCGTCCTCATCAAAATATCCAAGATCTCCAGTCCGAAACCCGTCCGGTTTCATCACATCGTTTGCCAATGTCCACGGATTCAAATACGCCGCAAACGCTCCGGGGCCATGAATACAAATCTCTCCCAAGCCCGAATCCGGTCCAGTCGCCTCGATCCGCGAACCGTCCTCCCCTCGAATCCAAACATCATAATGGGGAAGCACTTGTCCAAGCGATAGCGGTTTTTCCTTCGCTCGCTCAGTGTTAATCACAGGAAGTCCCATTTCGATTACCCCTAATGCTTGAGAAAGCGGTAGACCCGTTGCGTTATAGAATCGTTCAGCGACTTCAGAAGTCAGACCCGTTGCGGTTGATATCGCAAGCCGAACGTCTTTAAGCAGCGAAGCATCCTCAGCTCCCGAAAGCATATCGTAGTGATACGGAGATGCATAGAATACGGTTGCTTGCTCTTCTCGAGCCAAGGAAACGACTTGAGAAGGATAATAATTTTGCGGCAGCAGAATCGTCGCCCCAAACCGCAGATACAAGAAAATGGAAACCACAAGATGGTGCGCCATGGGTAACAGCCAAAGAACGCGATCTTCTGGAGTAATCTTCAGAACCTGATTGGCTCCATCAAGCCGCTCAAGAATACCTTGGTGGCTTAAAATCACCCCCTTGCGCGAATTTGTTGTTCCCGAAGTAAATCGAAGATAGGCAGGATTAAGACCTCGAAAACTTTCGTCCTCTCTATCATCCACAGCGTCTGGACGAGGAAGCCGCTTAAATCCAGCCTCAGACTTTAAATCCCAAAGCCCGTGAAGTCCGGCTTTCTCGATAAACCCTTGAAGAGCTTCCCCGCCGTAATCCTCTGAGATAGGCACCAGGCATTGACCTCTCTGCAAGATAGCTAGCGAGTAAATAATAAATTCGTGACCCTGGGCCGCAAGAAGCCCACACCGATCACCTGCACGAATCGGAGCTTCGTCTCCGGATTCCCAATCAGCAACGCAAGCGTCTACCCGCCGCACGAGATCAGCATAACTGAGCCGATGCTCTCTGCCGTCGGTTGTAAACTCAACAATTGCTGATTGCTCCGGAATCTCTGAGGCCCTTCGGCGGATCTCATCAACTACAGTCGTCATTTAAAAACCATTTCCAAGCCTTCTAACTTCTGATGAATTTCAGCAACGTCAACTTCATATAACTCGCAATCTTGAAAGGCGGCAAGAGCTGCGGCCGTCCCAATCGCCTGACCTGTCGCCATTGCGGTGCCTAAAACTCGGATCGATCCCAAAGCACGATGATCTGCGGAAGCACATCTACCTGCAGCTCCCAAACGTCCATGGGCTTTTGATATCAGACATCCCAGCGGTATTCCTACAGCTTTGGGAAAATAGTCATAACGAGCCCCCTGAGGATCATCCCAGATTTCCATAGGCCAGGTTGCCCACGCGATCGCATCTTCGAACTGTTTCCCTGCTTGCAGGTCATCCCCAGACAAACACGTTCTTCCAGAAAGCACACGACTCTCGCGAACCCCAACCGTTTCAGGATAATGAGTTACGGTCGCCGACCTCCACCCGGGGAGCCTACTTGCAAGCAATGAAAGTAGATCCGGCAGAGCTTCTCTGCATTCTTCGCGCAACTGATGATTCTCTGAAACCTTCAAAGGTGCAAACTCGCTACCTGTTTTTCGATTCAAATTTAAAGCTAGATAACATGAGTTATCGCTATCAAACTGACAGGTCACGGAGCCGATAAGCGAAGAGACCTGATGGCCTATAAGCCCACGGGAAGCCGCAACCGATACATTCAAAGAATCCTGCGGTTTTCTTGGGCTCTCGTATTGCAATCCGCTCACGCGGACAATATACGACATAATCTGGGCATCGCTGCTGGAAACTTCGGTCGTCGGCAATTGCCAAGCCGCAGCCATATTCGCCCCACCTGTTGCATCAATCACATATCGCGATCGAATAGTTTCATCGCCGTTTTGAAACAGGAACTCCTTATTTTTTAAGGAACACGCACGAATCTGCGAATCGAGACAAAGATCTACTGAAGTGTGTTTGATCATCATTTTTTGCAAAGCCGAATCAAGCACCCCACTTTGAATCGGCACGTAAGCGACTTTACCCTGTACCACGGGGTCTCTGAGCGCTCCGTGTTCGCTCAGAAAATCAATGATCCTTCGAGTGATTCCCTCATGGGCTGGTAAAGGTTGAGCTCCCACTTCCACGGCATGATAGAAACCGCAGATTGTATGAACTTGGGCCAAAGAAGCGTTACCACCTAAAACAGAGGAGCGTTCAAACAGGGCAACAAGAGCTCCATTCGAGCTTGCGGCTAGAGCCGCTGCGACCCCCGCCAAGCCACCTCCGAAAACGGCAACATCATACGACTCGCTCATCTTTAGTTGCCAGGTAAAACTATGCTTGTTTGCGTCGCTCTACCTCAGCAGCAAGGGTAACAACGGATTTAAAGTGGCGTGGATCCAAAGATTCTCCATCCAACCAAATTTCATGAACCTTTTCGATCGCAATCAAAATACGCACCATAGCAAGGCTATCCATACCATGGGAGACTAAGTCGTCGTCGACTGTGAGTGTGTTACAATGCAATTGAGTCCGAACTAGGCTTAAAATCTCGCTTTCCAAACTCATACAGGAATGACTCATTCATAACGGTGTTTAGCAATTTGTAAACTCCTCACCCGGTATTATTCAGCTATTTTTCCAATGAGATAGATCCAATCCCATCAGTGACTCCAGCTCATCGATTTCCGGTCGAAATTTCTTTTCGAGATGGGCGCGAGCCTCATCTGGCATCCGCTTTCGCTCCATCAAGTTGCGAAACAACCATTCTGAAATACCTCGGCGAACCGATAGAGGAAGAATCCTCTTTAAGGTGTGCTTAAAGGCATATTGTTTTTTTACCACGTTGTGAACCACCTTGAATTTGGGAATCCCGGAAACGTTGAGCTTCTTTTCGAAGTTAAAAGAAAAGTCATTATCCACTCCAATAAACTCACAAACTCGGTGCATCGTCGCCGTCGGATCGTCACGCAATTCATCATTCAATAGCACCAAAAACTGGTCTCTCGGAAAAAATTCCAGGTACCTCTTAAACTGAGTGGCGTAGCACCCTGTTTCCACATAGCGCCAAAGGGGATTGTAGTCTTTTTCGATATGCTGAGGTTCATTTTCCAAAGCCTCCATAAAATCCGCCGACTCCCCTCGACGATCTCGTTGCAGGTGGCAGAAAGCCGACCAAGCTCGATCTACCGGATTGCGTAAAATGGCAATCATTCGAACATCAGGGATCTTACGATGGATCAGTTTCGGAGCATCTGGGCTCCATAAGTGATAGGTTGAACACTCCCCCATTTTTTGCTCCGGCTTAGCGTCAGCAAACAAGCGGAGGTAATCCTCTTCGGTAAAAACAATCCGAAGTCGTCGTTCAATGGAAGCATCTCCCTGACCGCAAAAGTAGTCCCCACGAGGAGCCATGGCAAAAAACTGAGGCTCCTTAACTTGAGGAAGAAAAACGGAAGGATGCTGTTTTAGGTAGTGATACAGGGACGTGGTTCCCCCTTTTTGGGCTCCTATCACTAAAAAATCCGGCCAGCGATTCATTGATCGATCAGGGATAGCATAGATTTCATGCAAACTCTTCTTATTTTCTTCTGTGCAATTTGGATCCGTTTGCGCCTATTTTAGGCTGTGGCACAGAGCTCTCTATCCGTTCTTTTCATTGCCGGCTCCGGTCGAAGTGGAAGCACCCTCTTGGATCGGCTACTTGGAAATTTGCCTGAGACGCTTTCTCTGGGCGAAGTGGGTAACTTTGGGCACTTCTGTTTAGAGCCAGACGATCGCCCTTGTTCCTGCGGGAAACCTTACAATGAATGCTGCCTCTGGGCCCCAGTGACTTTGGTTTTTAAACAAACACATCCAAATGTTACCCCCGACTCATGGCAGAAACTCAAATCAAAAACCCAAGGAGTCCGAAACCTTCCTTTTCTGCTTTTTCCTTCGTTGAGATCCCATCCCTTTCAAAATTCTCTTGAAGAGCTTACCCGTCTCTTTGAAACGATCTTTAAAAGTGCAGCGGAGCAAACGCACTCTCACCGAATCATCGACTCCTCAAAAGGTATCCCACACGCTCTCATGCTCAGAGAAAGCCCCCGGCATCATGTACAAGTACTTCACTTGGTGCGAGATCCCCGAGCAGTCGCCTATTCCTGGATGCGCAGCAAACAGGATCCAGGCCAAAACAAGCTGATGCCCAAACGATCTCTGATCCACGCTTGCCTGCGATGGTGGAGAGCGAATCTAATTGTTCATCTATCTACTGGAGTGTTACCGACACTGCGCATTCGATACGAAGACCTTTGCCTCAAATCATCTGCAACGTTTCAACAGATCTCGCAATTTGCCAACGTTTCCGAAAAACACAAATCGTGGCCTGTATCCGAGAACAAAACCAGCCACCTCATGGGAGGTAATCCTGCAAAATATAAGCCCCTCTCGTTCCCCATTAAAGTAGACGAAGCCTGGATCGAAGAACTCGATTTCTTTGCTAAAATCACGATCACAGTCCTCTGTCTCCCATTACTACTTTTCTATAGATATCCTATCTTCCCCGTAAAAACTTCGGTTTGAAATAAGGCCTCAAACCCACTCGATACATCCAATACCGCCTGACAATCGTAAACCGCGCTTTTAGAGATCGCCATCTCACAGAGCCAGTGCAGGCTCCGGGTCGAGAGCCCACCTTCGGTTGATAGCCTGAGTCTTCCAATCTGTATCCACAAATTCCCTCAATTTTCGCTATATCCAGCTCATCTAACTCGCTTTCCCAAGAAGATATTCGATCTGTAATAATAGGCTTAAATACGTTGTCTTTATGACTTTCCTTGGGAGGGATCAATTTGCCTTTCCCCCCATTGAAATGGGCTACTTCATCCACCATCGGAACATCTAAATCACCAAGTACATCTGTTATTACGTTCTGATAATTCAAAAGCAGTTCTTCGTAACGAATCACCCGGATAGGAAGTCCACGCGCTAGGCAGCTCTGCAGATAATCCCAATAGTAACACCATCGGGAAGCATTTCCTTCCACTGCGGACACGCCGTGTAATTTATTCCAGGAAGAAACAACAGCTCGAGGGTCTCTCACCAAACAAAACAAAGGAGCCTCGGGAAACGCCTCTGCCAGCGCTTCAGCAAAACCAAGATGGATAGGCGTCTTTTCCCCAACAATCGAGGCTCCACATTTCGTCCCGTAGGCTACCATCAGCTCATCCATCAAGCCCATAAAAGAACGGGTCTGTCTTTTTTCCCAAGAATCCAATATCATTTCCGAGTCCAACCCAAGAACCTTAATATTTGGCTCTTCAAAAAAGGAATTCAATACGTGCTGACGAATCCAACGTTCCCCAAAAACATATCGCCAATAACGGCCTGCCCAAATAGTTCTCATAAACCGCGTTTCGTGCAGCACAGCTATTTTAGGATGTTGATCTAAAATCTCCTGAAACAAAGTCGTGCCCGAGCGCGGACACCCGAAAATAAAAAACTTCTCCACGGTTTAAAAAAGATCAGTATCAAATCCCACGGAATCAATAAACGAATTTATTCAATTCCCATTATGCCCCAAACACTAGATGTTATCACTGTTGCCGATTTCAGAGAGCCTCAGCGCTGCCTATTCACCTGGAGATCTCTCTTCTTTTTGGCATCTTGGTTGTATTCCAGAAATCGAGAGAACGGGCATTCACTTCATTTCGTCTGCATCGGCGATCCACCCAAATCGATCCTTAACCTCGCTGAAAAGGCAGGAGCGCTTGTAACAGAAGCCGAACCCCAGGGGATTCTCAGTAAATCCGATTGCGCAGGAACTAATCCTTTAGAAAAAAAACTACTTCCAAAGATGGATAACAAGTTTCGCGGACTGGAAGTCCAAAGCCAACACGCTTCGTTTTTATTGGTAGACGTTGACGTGTTTTTTAACCGCCCCCTTTCGGGTGCTATTCTTCAACCTAATTTTACGGCGGCGGCCCCTGCCCACAACCCGCATTTCTCCGAGTCGGTATGGAAATCTATCTACGAAGCTGTACATCTTTCTTTCCCTGAGCACCGACTGAGATGTATCAAATCCCAACTGGGCTTGGGTTTAAGAAACGAAGAGTACCCCGGACAAGCCAGAGACCTAGAATCCATGATTCCGTATTACAATGGGGGCGTGGTCCTCTCTCCTTGGGATAGCCCACTTGTTCAAGAATGGCCGCAACGCTCTCGAATCATAATGAAAAGCAATGTTTCATCGGGGCCCGGCACACTTAAGAAACTTGGCGATGTCTGCGATCAACTTGGACTGTCTGTATGCTTAACCGAGCTACAACGAAATGGCCACTCTTTCGACACCCTCGAACCTCACCATCATACCACCTACTTTCACCTCGCCCTGAAAACCCTTAAGTGGGACCAAATCCAGCTCTACCACGACAATCCCTATTCCTTTTACGAACTCTCACAGACTAACAACGCTACTATTTTAGAAAAGATGCTTTGGGCTGGACTCAAGCGAGCCATCCGCTGGTATCGGGATGAAGTTCTATTAAGCGGTCAATTACGCAAGCATATCATTCCGAAAGGAATCCCCAACATCATTGCGCGCCAAAGGTTCTTCGCCACGCTCTTCAACACCTACATCCGAGAATTAGTCTAATCGTTTGAGTCTGAACTCGACAAAAACTTCTGGCTGATATTCTCCAGGAATCCATTCCCATTCTTGAGAGCGATAACCCGGCGCAGAAGCTCGAAACCTCCACCCCCCATCAATAGCTCCTTCCTCGTACGAAGGTTCCCGGATAATCGCCGGTATTTTTTGGCTGAACGTTCCGTGTTCTGCTAAAACTTCTGGCAGCTCATCCCAATTCCGCTCGTGGCCAAAGAAGACCGGTCCAAATCGATAAGCACCTCCAACCAACGACTTGCCAGTGGAATCGTCTACAATCTGACCGCGAATTATCACATCGGGAAACAAGGTAACCAAAGATTCCATCGCTTCGGAATCTACCCAGACGTAGTTAATCTTGGTTCCTGACGCTTCCGTCACCGAACACAGAAAGTCATTCGACGGAGCGTTGTTCCACTCAATACGCCCTTCTCCATTTGTTTGAAACACTTTGTTTAAAAACCTCCCACCGTGCCAGAAACAGGCAACAACCTCGATCCCCGGAAGAGGATCGCCCTGAGGATTCGAGACATGCACTCTCCATTTTCTGCCTGGAGTCAGCTTGATATTCTTTTGAACAACAAAGCCTTCATCGGGAATTTCAAGAATCTCCCAAGCTGGAGAAAAGTTTTCAGCCGAAATCGTTAAAATCACTCCCCTCTCTGGGTAGCCTTGCGTCGCTTCCCTCGGGATCAACAGACTGTATTTTCCACGATTATCTGTTCTCGCTGTATGCGAGACACTCAACTGACTGGTTTTGGCGTGGACACGGACAAGGGCCTGCGAAACAACTCCTCCTCGAATATCAAGGACCTCTCCCTCTACTTTAAAATAGTTCGGAGGGACTCGCTGACAAGCCACCAGAAAAATCAAACAAATGGGGACTAAAAATTTCATCCAGAAAAAGATTAGTCACTATTGATAGGGATGCAGCTTTTATTCTGGTAAGACATTAAGTCGCATTTCTGGTCCAAATACCTTAAATCAAAAAATTACTATGGAACGCATCTGCACTACGTCACTCATCCAAGGCCCCCTGGAAGAAATCGTGCCGTGGATCGAATGGCACCTGAAACTCGGTGTCGATCATATGTTTCTCTTTCTCGATCATCCAAATGACGATCTCACCTCCAAATACAAGCATGAGTCACGAATTACATTTACACCGGTCGATCACGATCAAATTAGGCAAATGCAAGTCCCTCATCCTACTGCGCACGTTCGCCGACAATTCGTAACTGCAAACAAAGCTTGGAAATCAGCCATCGATCAAAACTTCGACTGGATCATTCATTTTGATCAGGATGAATTTATTGCCTGTTCGAATGGGTTGTGCAACGAGTTGAGCAAAATCGACAAAGCTACCTCGTATGTTCGATTCGGACTTCTCGAACTTCAACCTGAATTCGAGCCACCGAAAAAACGTTTTGATGAACCCCTCTTGTTTCGTAGACGACAATCTCGAATCCAGCGCGTGATAATGCAACTCAGAGGATGTGGTGGCACGATGATTAAACACAGATTTCTTCGTGGGCATCAGGCATCCAAATGTGCGATTCGAGTTCAAAGTGAACAAATCAAACACATCAATATCCATTCCCCAAAACTAAACTACGGAACTCTCGAGTTTGATCGGTTTCATCCAAACATTGATTTAATTCACTTTAATTGCCTGAGCTATAAACATTGGAGACACAAGATGACCCATCGTCATCAGAGCAAAAATCAATCTTGGGCGATCAGTAAAGACAAAGCCTGGCAAATGAACGCATTCGTTGAGTATCTTCATCAGCGCCCTAAAGATCTTCCTCAACTGTTCCAAAAAATCTACGGAATAAACAGGCGGCAAAAGAAAATTCTTCTCGCCCTGGGCGCTCTGGAACAACATACACTTTTCTTGGAACAAGCCTCTCTAATCATACCGCAGAAGTGAAAGCTAGCCTCATTATTAACAACTATAACTACGCTCATTACTTAAATGAGGCGATCACTTCAGCTCTCCAACAAGACGAAGCAGAAACTGAACTGATTATCATTGATGATGCATCCACCGACGAAAGTCTCCAAGTCTTAGAGCCGTGGAAATCGCAAGCTCGCATCATCGTTCATAACACGAATCTAGGTCAAGCTGCCGCATTTGAGTCCGGAATCCGGGCAGCAGCCGGCGATATCATTTGCTTCTTGGATGCAGATGACATTTGGCTTTCCAATAAAGTAAAAGAAACCATCCATCTCTTTCAGAAATATCCGTCAGCAGCTTGGTCTGCCCACCCCCTTGAATTTTTTAATCAGGAATCTGGAGCAACAGAAGGCTTGGATCCTCCACGTATGCCTTCGGGCTACGTAGACTGGCGGAACCACACTTATCCTTGGAGCAAGTTTCCCACACTCCCAGCGACCTCGGGGTTGTCGTTTCGCCGCAAGTTCTTACTCTCGCTCTTGCCTATGCCTCAACTCAGGATTTCTGGAGACAATTTTCTCAAATGTGCGTGTGTTGCGCGAGCCCCTGGAATCCTATCTTCTATTCCAGGGGGGCGATTGCGACTTCACTCAGGAAACGCTTGGACGGGACGCCCCAAAGATACCGTCGATAAGAGCCTCGACTCGATCGCTGTCGCGGTAGAAGTTCGAAAGAAGCTTCCGAGCATGCGATGGTGGGCATGGAAACACATTGCTGGATCGCTCACCTATATTCGAAGACATGAGTCCTTATCGTACTGGTCCGCTCCCGGGCGCTTGAAACAACTCCCCTTCTTGGAGCAACGGTGGTGCCAAGCACTTGCTTTGATTCACACATTGAAACATCGCCTCTTCTCTCAATCGTGAATCCCGATAAACACTCCTTCAAAATCGCATCCATCCAAGGCATCTTCTGGGGGGTGTTTCGTAATTGGGGGGGCGAAATTATTGCCTTCTTGGTATTTCTAACTCTTGCACGAATCCTCACTCCGGCCGACTTTGGATTAATCGCGTTAGGTATCGCCTTCATTGGAATCATGGAAATCATCATCACCCAAGGATTTGTTCCATCACTCGTTCGCCTAGAGTCGGTCAATTCGAAGCATCTGAACTCGGTCTTTCTTGTCTGCATGAGTGTGAGCCTCGGGCTTGCATTACTACTATGGTTAATCGCAGATTGGACGCCTCGGGTCTTCAACGAGCCTCAATTGCCAGTTATTCTAAAATCGCTTTGCCCCATCTTGATTCTTAATGCGCTTTCGATTGTTCCTCGTGCTGTTCTCATGAGAAGGATGGCATTTCGCGAGATCGCGGTAAGAGCGGTATGTTCAACTGCATTAGGCGGATTGGTCGGCCTGGGCCTTGCATTATCTGGCTTTGGCGTTTGGAGCTTGGTGGGTCAGCAATTAGCGCACACGCTCCTAGGAACCGTTCTTATTTGGTTTATGGCTTCCTGGCACCCTAAACTTCAGTTCTCTCGTTCGGCGTTTCAAGAAGTAGCGCACACCAGTTTTCATTTTTTCGGTATCTCCGGAATCTATACGGCTGAAACCCAAATCCGCAGCTTTGCCATCGGGTATTTTATGGGGACCTCGATCCTCGGTTTTTTTCGACTGGCACGAAGAATCGTCGACCTCATCATTAAAGCATTTATCCACAGTGTTGGGGACACAACGATGACTATTTACAGCAAGCTCAACAATAACCCTCAACACATTTGGAACACATTCCGAACCCATAATTTTTTTGTTGGAATGATCTGCCTGCCCATCTTTTTACTAATGTTTCTCGGCTCACCTTCAATCATCAAAACACTCGTTGGAAGTGAATGGCTACAGGCAGCCCCGATCATTCAGATCCTTTGTATTGGAGGAACAATCCAAGCTCTTTTAGGTGGTGGCAACCCCTTACTTCAAGCTCAGGGAAACACGGCTCTTCTTCTTAAAATCCGAGTAATAATCACCTCGGTCTCAATGGTAATTCTATTTTTCCTTATCCAGATCGATTTTTATCTCATGCTGATAGGAACAGTAATCTGGGCCATCAGCGGCAAACTAGTCAATTTCCATATATTACGTTTCGTCCACCCCAACCTCACTTTTGTTTCTATATTCCGCAATCAAATCCCCAATCTCTGCGGAGCTTGCCTTCTAGCCATTGGCTGGTTTCTCTGTCGGCCGTTATTTCAGCCTTTACCGGAATACGTTGGATTGTTTCTCACGACGGCAATTGCTTCAGCTCTTTATCTTTTTGTCGTCTTTATGCTCGCACCTAACGTGATCGGCCAAATCAAGACGATGGTCTCGCTACTGATGAACAAAACAAGCGAATCGATGTCTTCATGAACTCGAGCGTTCCTACCTTTCTTATCATCGGTGCCTCAAAATCAGGCACATCCACTCTTCATCAAGCCCTGTCTAGTCATCCTGAAATTTTTATGAGCTCGCCCAAAGAGCCTCACTATTTTTCCGCTATGGACAACCGTCTACCTTCCCAGGGGCCCGATGACATATCTAGACTCAACCTCAACATTCATTCTTGGGAAGACTATTTAACTCTTTTCGAGAACGCGGCTTCTTACAAAGCTCGTGGAGAATCTTCAACAACCTACATCAGCACCCCAGGAACCGCACGTCGGATCAAAGAGAAGCTACCCCAGATCCAATTGATTGCTGTTTTACGAAACCCTGTCGACCGCGCCTACTCTAGCTACATGCACCTTGTCCGTGATGGCAATGAACGTGCAGCAACCTTTGAAGAAGGCCTGGCTCAAGAACCCCAGCGGCGAAAAGAAGGATGGGAAGGACTCTGGCACTACCAAGACCGAGGATTCTATTACCGACAGCTCAGAGAGTACTATGATCTTTTTGACCAGAGCCAAATTAAGGTCCTTTTATATGAAGACTTGAACAAATACTCACAAACGTTTTTGAAGGAGCTCCTAACATTTATCGGAGTTGATCCAGATTGGCCAATTGATCTTTCTCAAACGCTAAACAAAGGAGGTCTTCCCGGCTCTCCAAAGATTCACCGCGTCGTCGCTGGTCCTCAACCTTGGAAGCAACCCATCAAAAAAATCTTATCATCGGAGATCCGAAATCAAATTAAAGAACTCTATCTCAAGACGACTATGCGAAAAACATCCATGCGCCAAGAAACTCGGAAGCAGCTTCAGTTATCCTATCGCGACGATATTTTAAATCTTCAAGATTTAATAGGAACCGACTTAAGCCATTGGCTGACTTAGTTCTTTCCCTTTGGCCAGCAAACTGATAAGCAACCTAGATGAAGCTCAAAGCTCAAACATCTTGGGGGCTTTTACTTTTTCTTGCCTGCCTTTCTTGTCCTTCCCTAAGTCAAGCCAAAGCCAAGTTTGAACCTCCCGACGGAA
>JBCCKK010000056.1:0-13779 GCA_039027395.1 Verrucomicrobiota bacterium
AAATCAAGTAAGTTAGCAATTGTCGTTTCTCAGGATGATATGAAAGTCTTTGGTGATCTGTATAGAGCTATTCGAAAAGGGGGGGCGGAGGCACATCGAAGTTTTTAGTAATCTAAAAGAGGCGCTGAATTGGATGTCTGTTGATTGAGTTCTCTGTAAAACGTGATTTAAATCAACTTGTACCTTAGGCCGAACTGTAAATAATCGCCGGATGTCCAGAAAATCCACTACGGCAGGACCGGCAGCACGAGTCATGGCTGCGATCATGGGGTCTCGAGTCCTAGGGCTTGTTCGCGATGTGGTGCTCAATTCGATTTTTGGCGCCTCCCATGCCTTGGATGCATTTTGGACTGCGTTCCGAATCCCCAATCTTTTGAGAGACCTTCTTGCTGAAGGGGCACTCTCGGTTTCATTTACCACCACATTTTCGAAGAAATTGGAAAAGGATGGAAAGGAGCAAGCGTTTTTGTTGGCCAACCGAATGCTAACTAGCATGAGTGTTTTGTTAGTTATCATATGCGCGCTAGGGATTTGGCTTAGCGATGCAATTGTTATCCACACGATCGGACGTGGGTTTGATCCGGATAAGCAAATGTTGACTATTGAGCTAACACGAATCCTGTTCCCATTCATTATTTTTGTCTCATTGGCAGCCGTTTATATGGGTCTGCTCAATAGCCTTGGTAGTTTTGGGCTTCCCGCTTCTGCATCCACGGTGTTCAACGCAACGAGTATTCTTTTTGGTTTGGGTTTCGGGTATTTGTATGATCCGGATTATGGTCCAATGGCGATCTATGGTTTTGCCTGGGGGACGGTCCTCGGGGGAACTATGCAGTTAATTATTCAGATGCCAAAGGCGGCGGGCTATGGGCTAACACTGTTGCCGAGGTTTGATTGGAATAACCCGGAACTTATAAAAATCTATCAGCTTTCTTTGCCGGCGATTGCTGGGGTGGCTGCGGTGCAAGTGAATGTGGTAGTCAATGCCAGTTGGGCATCGTTTATGGGAGAAGGAGCGGTCACCTACTTCAATAATGCATTCCGATTGATGCAATTGCCTATCGGGATGTTTGGTGTTGCTATCGGTATGGTTACCCTGCCTTCGGTTTCTAAATCTGTTGCTCAAGAAAACATGCAGCAATTTCGATGGAAAGTGGTTGAAGGTTTGAAGTTAGCTTTATTCTTAACGGTTCCTGCATCCTTGGGTCTGTGCTTTATGGCAGAACCAATCATCAGTGTCATTTACGAACATGGGAGGTTTTCCGAGGAGGATATGAAGGCAACAGCGAGCTTGCTGCAGGCCTTCACACTAGGGCTGGCTGGCTATGCTTGTATCAAAGTTATGGCGCCTACATTTTATGCGCTCGATATGCCCAAAGTGCCTGTGATGATTAGTATTCGCGCGATTGGTCTTAATTTAATTTTTACCACAGTCTTCATCAAGGTATTCGACATGGGTCTGACGGCTTTACCGCTTTCGATTTCATTAGTGGCGTTGTTAAATCTCTTTCAACTGGCTTTTGCTTTAAGCCGTAGACTCGGTTCTATCACCACAGGGACCGACTTTCCGGGTTTCTTCCTAAAAATGATTCTTTTGAGTGGTGTGTTTGCAGCTCTGCTAGGTTTGATAACCTGGGGAGCAGGTTCCTACTTGGATAGCCCTTTATCACGAGGGGTCTATCTGGCGCTTTCCGTACCATCATTCGCGGCTGTCTATTTTTTCCTGGCTTATCGCTTGGGATTTGACGAGGTGGATAATCTGCTTGCTGCAATCAAACGTAAAATCGGTAGAGAAACTCCCGAGGCCTAAAGTAGGATAGCTCCTGGGATCTTTGCAGCGGATTGGTAGAGTCCGATGACTTGGTCGCTGGAGTGGGCTTCGAATTCTAGGGTGAATGATAGATATTTCCCGCTTGAGGATGCCCGGTGAGAGGAGGGATAGTCCGCGAACTGAGCCTCAAACTGCTCCTTATGTTTTGCGGGAATGACACACTTAAAGACGTAAATGCAAGGCCATTTGTGGGTTTCATTCAGTTTCTCTGCAAGTTTCGAAAAATCGCTCATGAACGGATTGGATTGACCATAGAAGATTATCCATATTTTGCAATTTACCGTTGTTGCTTTGAGACAAAGAACAGGTTACGTTCACCAAATGAGTTTGTTAGCAGTGGCTGAAACCGCGGGTGGGGTCCTCGAGCGTTCTAATGTTCCTGATTCTGATACTTGGGACTTGGGCCGTCTTTATGAGTCAGAAGAATCCTGGGAACAGGATTTCGAGCGGTATCAAAAAACATTTCCTAAATACGCAGATTTCAAGGGGAGATTACAAGAGGAAGGCATCCTTCAAGAGTGCCTCGAATTTGACCGAACGTGTGACCTCTTGGTAGAAAAACTATATCACTACGCGTCTTTAAAGACATCAGAAGACGCCTCTAATACCGACAATCTGAAGCGCGAGGGCCGATTGCAACAAGCGTTGAGCCGGGCTTCTGAGATATCGGCTTACCTTACGCCAGAAATTCAGGCGGCTTCTAACGAAGTGTATCAACAATGGTTATCGGATCCTGAGCTTGGGGAGTGGAAAGTATGGCTGGAAAAACTGCGCCGGTATCAACCTCATGTTCTTTCCGAAGCCGAAGAACGAGTTCTGGCCATGGCGGCATTGCCGCTAGCAGCTGCTGAAGATAGTTTTTCCCAACTAAACAACGTTGATCTTCGGTTTGGTTCGCTCGAGGATGAAAACGGAAATGAAGTGGCACTCTCTCACGGGGCTTTTTCATCATTTTTGGTGAAAGAAGATCCGAAACTGAGGCAAGCCGCGTTCAAACAATATTACAAAGAGTTTGAAGAACATCAGTATACCATTGCGTCGACGCTGTCCCATTCTGTAAAGGCAGACGTGTTTTATGCGCGTATTCGGAACTATCCTTCAGCTCGAGAGAAGTCACTGTTTGCCGACAATGTTCCTGTTGAGGTTTATGACAGTCTCATTCAAACCGTTCGTAGTAACATCGACGCAGTATCCGAATATTATCAGTTGAGGCGAGAATTGTTAGGTGTCGACCAGCTTCATTTCTATGATACGTATGTTCCCTTGGTTAAAGATCACCGGCCGATGACTTCGTTTGATGACGCTTGCAATTTAGTTCTAGAGGCAGCAGGACCGTTGGGAGGGGCCTATGTGGACACATTGCGCTCAGGTTTCGAAAGCAGATGGGTTGATCGATATGAAACTAAAGGAAAGCGCAGTGGTGCGTTCTCGAGCAGCAGCTATGGAAATCCCCCATATATTCTTATGAATTATAAAGAGGATGTTTTTTCCGATGTCTACACCTTAGCTCATGAAGCAGGGCATTCGATGCATTCATGGTATTCGCAAAAAGAACAACCTTACCAATATTATCAATATCCAATCTTCTTGGCAGAAGTAGCGTCGACGTTCAACGAAGAGTTGCTGACACACTATCTTTTGGAGAATAATGACGATCCTAAGATGCGGGCTTACATTATCAATCGCCAGATTGATGATATCCGTGCGACTTTGATTCGACAGACGATGTTTGCCGAGTTTGAGATGAAAATCCACGCCGCGGAGGAAAGCGGTGACGCGTTGACGCTAGACAGTTTTACCGAGATCTACAGAGATTTACTCCAGGCGTATCATGGTCCTGAGCTTATTCTAGATGATGTTTTAGCTCTCGAGTGTTTGCGAATTCCGCATTTTTATCATGCATTTTATGTCTACAAGTATGCGACAGGAATTTCTGCAGCAATTGCTCTCTCTGAAAAAGTAATAGCTGGAGAGGCTTCAGCGGGAGAAAAATATCAAGCCTTTCTCAATTCCGGAGGATCTCGTTACCCACTGGAAACATTACAACTAGCTGGGGTTGATCTTACAGAGTCTGGACCGGTGCAGGCAGCTCTGGATTTGTTTCGTAGGCGGGTAGGTGAGTTGCGGGAGTTGTTGGCTTAGAGTGACTTATGCCGTCTAGGTGGTGCCTAAACGTTGAGGCTGTCATTCGTGGGCTCCCAGGAAAAATGATTTGTCGGAATAGGTGTTGCTGGTCATGCTTCTCATTGGGCAGGAAGACAACGCTATGATAATTGATAATCCCGTCGTTTCTGGAATTCTTAAATATACATATTGGCTTCATGGTAAATGGCCTTCCGGAAAAGTTGAGAAACTGCCTGAAGTTAACGATGACGGCTCCACAAATGTTCCTGGGATCTATGTCGTCGGAGATTTGACGGGAATTCCCCTGTTAAAGTTTTCCTCCGATACAGGGGCTCGAGTGATCGGAACCATTGTAAATGACAAATCCTTTAAGCCGGGAGACGGCGGTGATGGGGTTGTTGATGTGGCAGTGATCGGGTCTGGAGTCTCTGGTATGGCAGCAGCTATGGAGGCTAAAGCGAATGGATTGAGCTACGTGCTATATGAAGCGCAACAACCATTTGCTACAATCGCCAATTTTCCGAAAGGTAAGCCAATTTTTACCTATCCAACGGATATGAAACCCGCTGGAGAGCTACAATTCACAACGGATGTTAAGGAAGGCCTGTTGGAAGAGCTTGAAGGGTATCAACAAAAAAGTGGAGTTGAGATTACTGAAGCTCGTATCGAAAAGATCGAGAGAAAAAAGGGAGCATTCTCGCTTCTCGAAGGAAAGGGTGACGAGGTGATCAGGGCTCAGCGTGTTGTGGTCGCCATTGGTAGAAGCGGGAATTTTCGCAAACTTGGAGTTCCTGGTGAAGACAAGCCTAAGGTTTATAATCGCTTGCATGATCCGAAAGAATACTGCGGCAAAGACGTATTGGTTGTGGGCGGAGGAGACTCAGCTATGGAGGCAGCAATTGCTTTGGGTGCGTGTGGTTCGCGTGTTACATTAAGCTATCGTAAACCAGAGTTTTCACGCCCCAAACCTGAGAATGTAGAGAAGCTACAAGCTCTTGCTCAGGATCCGAGTGCCTCTGTTTCAGTAGATAGTCCTACTTCCGAGCGGGTGACAACTGCCGCAAATTCCGAGATGCGAGGAAATCGTGCTGCAGGTTGGGTAAAGCTGGAAATGGCTTCTGGGATTAAAGAAATCAACGAGGATTCGGTGACCTTAAAGCTTGCTGATGGATCGGAAGAAACGATTGCCAATGATGCCGTGTTTCCGATGATTGGTCGAGAAGCTCCACTCGACTTTTTTCGTCGTTCCGGCGTTAACATTACAGGGGAATGGCGCTGGTCTCAGTATCTGACACTGGCGATTTTTATGTTGTTCTGCGTCTGGATGTATCATTGGAAAGCTGATTATGCGATCCCGTTCGGTCTGAAGGATGCATTCAATGCTTCGTTTCTAGGAATTAATCCATCGGAGATCTTTAAGAGTGCTGATGGATGGTGGGATGAAGAAGGAACCCTAGGACATACGCTTAAAATCTCCATGTCCGGAAGAAGTTTTTATTACACAATGGCCTATGCACTATGCGTAGTAATTTTCGGAATTCGCAGGATTCGCCGTCGGAAAACTCCATATATTACGATTCAGACGTCGACATTGATGGCGATTCAGGTGCTACCGCTCTTTATTCTTCCAGAAATTATTTTCCCTTGGATGGGGCATAATGGATTGTTTGATCAAGGCATCGGTGGATGGTTTGCGAACACCTTTTTCCCTGAGGTGGGGTATGGACATGGACGTGAGTATTGGCGCGCCTACGGATTTATTTTGGCTTGGCCGCTAATGGTTTGGAATTGGTTCACGGCTGCACCAATGTGGGGATGGTTAATTCTTGGATTTCTCCAGACCTTTGTAGCTATCCCGGCATTAATCTACTTCTTTGGCAAAGGTTCATACTGTGGTTGGATTTGTTCCTGTGGAGCATTAGCTGAAACATTGGGTGATCAGCACCGCCATAAAATGCCACACGGTCCATTCTGGAATAAGCTCAACATGATTGGGCAGGCTTTTCTTGCTTTTGCGGTTGGTCTGATGGCCTTGCGTATTGCAGGATGGATGGGGGTGGCTTGGGCAGAAACCGTCTTCCAGTGGGGATTGAAGAAACTACCGGTTTTTAACTACGCCTACATGGTTGACCTGCTATGGGCAGGTATCTTAGGAGTCGGTTTATACTTTCATTTTTCAGGGCGAGTTTGGTGCCGATTTGCCTGCCCATTGGCAGCATTAATGCACATTTATGCTCGCTTTTCAAAATTCAGAATCTTTACCGAAAAGAGTAAATGCATCTCCTGTAATGTTTGCACATCCGTTTGCCACCAAGGGATTGATATTATGAATTTCGCGAATAAAGGAATGCCTATGGAGGACCCAGAATGTGTGCGTTGTTCGGCTTGCGTGCAGAGTTGTCCCACTGGAGTTTTGAATTTCGGCCGCTATGGTAAGGGTGGGAACATAATTTTGGATGGATTACCTGCTTCTCCGGTTCAAATAGCGGAGAAGCAGGTATCTAGCTAGTTCGATTCTTTCGAGGTAAGATGTTCGTTCAGTTAGTGACTTTTGATTCCCTTTTTATGCCGTGCCTCCACTACTTCAGGATAGTTCCGCCCAGGATCCGCGAGCGGTTGATTCAAGAGGTTCTTTCCTCTGGCAGGATAGATAATGTGAGTTGAATGCGACTGCGGGTTGAGACGGCAGCCGGCATGCATAAATCTCAGTGTCCAACCGCATCGGCGCATGGTTGAGGTATTAGGTGGGCTTCCATGCTGGATTCTCGAGTCGTGAAGTGAGCATTCGTTTGGTTGAAGTTGGCAAGGAACCGCCAATTCATCCTTTCGGTCTTTAGAAATAATTTCGGTTCCGAAGACATTTTTCGAGAGATCTGTATCTTCGTAGTCAGAATACCCTTTTTTTCCGGTGTTATGACTTTTGGGAATTACATACATGCATCCATTTTCGGTGGTTGAAGGGTCGATTGCTAACCATACGGTAGCGACTTCCATCGGATCTAAATGACGCCTCCAATAAGCGCTGTCTTCATGCCAGGGAACACGACGTCCATCATTTTTGGATTTGCAAATAAAGTGAGTAGAAAAAAGTAGGAGATCTGGACCTAGAAGTGGTTCGACTAAATCGATGACCTCGGGCGCTAAGGCCCATTCAAGAAGTTTGCAGTCATTGAAGTGAGGTGTATCCATAGTTTCAGGTCGTAAATCGCTCGGCCAAGCAGCTAACTTTTCTTCAAAATGATCCACTAGTTTTTGGAATTTAGCAGATTCGAAGACTTGAATGCGGGGGAGCACGTAGCCTTCATTTTTATATTGGTTGACTTGTTCTTGTGTGATGCGCGAGGAGCTGATTTGAATTGACATCAAATTAGATTGAGTGATTTATTTTGATTTTTCGTGTCTTATAATGACAAAAAAATGCTTTAATTTGATATGATGAGTGAACGAATACGATGGTCTGATTTTTGCGATGGAGAAGATGCGATTCATTTGGCCCAGGTGAAATTGGATTCTAGAAGTCGCACTGCAAAGCATGATCATGATTTTCATGAGTGTTTTTTTGTCGAAAAAGGGAGAGGGCAGCACTGGACCGAGGGAGGAAATCGAATGTTGGTTCCAGGAGACTTCTATCTGGTGCACCCCAATCAGAAGCATGGGATTCGATCGCAGGGTATGGAAGGATTGCTGTTTACGAACATTGCATTCGTTAGCGATATTGTAGAAGGTATTATAAAGAAACAAAAGTACCTGAGTTCACGTTGGAGTGAGACAGCATATCCAAAACCAATTGTTCTCAAGGAACGGCAACGGCGTTTATTTTTTAATCTAATTCAGGATATTCGAGACGGAGGGCGAGGAAAATTCGATGCAGGATACTTTGTTTATGGGTTATGTAGAATATTAACGGTTACTGATGTAAATCCGGATCTGGCACCTCTTCCAGAGTGGATGAAGGAAGCAATTACTAAGATGAATACACCGGAGAATTTGAGATTGGGAGCATCGTGCTTAGTGAGGTTATGTGGAAGATCTCATGAACATGTGGGGCGAATGTTTAAAAAACACTTAAAGCTTACGCCGACCCAGTGGATCACGCAGGAACGTATTCGCTATGCCTGCCGTTTGCTAGAAACAACGCAGCTGGGCGTTATTGAAATTGCTTTCGACTGTGGGTTTGAAAGCACGAGTTACTTTCATCGAATGTTTAAGAGTTATCTAGATATAACGCCTTTACAATACCGTTACCGAGTTGCTTCGGTTCAGCGTTTGAATCAAACAATGAAGAGTCTTCAGTAGTGAAGGTGGACCGAGTTGATGCTTTGATTTCGCATATTACGTAATTCAAGTTTGATCTCGCGAGTTTTGGATTGAATTTCGACAAGGCCGAAATTCAATCCGGGATAATAGTTTCCTACTCGATACTTATTAGGTTCACCGTGAAATCGTTCTCCCCAACTGTGAGTGAGGCCGCTGGATGTGATATCCCAAACGGGATAGCCTAAAGGTGAGTTTTTCCAGCACGATATATCGCCAATTTGGCGTTCTCCAGAAAGGAAGATAACGTTAGGTGTTTTGTGGGTTCTTAGAATTTCAAACAATTCCTTCTTTGCTTGAGGGAAGTTTTCCCATTTTTCCCATTGATGCTCGGAACTGATCACCTGAATACTAGAAACAATGAGATGAATGTCAGTTTTGCTTTTGCTCAATATCTCGTTCAACCAGGCTTTTTGTGCTTTTCCTAGAACGTCGCTATGTTTGCCATACGGATCTCGATGGTATCGCGTATCAAGAAGGATTATCTTTACTCGAGTAGAGCCAACGATTTGATCATATACTGCGTAAACTCCCTCCTGCTTCCGTCTTGGAGAATCTTTGGGTTCATCGAGAAAATCAAGTAACAGTTGTTGAGCTTCTTTCTTTTTTGAATGTTCTTTACCTGAGTTATTCGCACCGTAGTCGTGATCGTCCCAGATGCCGATGATCTTATAGTTGTTTCGAAAATCTTGATAATCCGCCCTCTCATATTGTTCTCTGTATTTTCGAGCTAAGAGATCCATATTTTTGGTGTCTCCGTAGATAATGTCTCCAATCCACACCCACAAGTCGGGCTTTATATGTTTTGAAAGGATGGACCAAACAGGTTGTTCGAGTTTTCGTTTGTTACAGGAACCAAATGCGATTGTCAGTTTTTCAGCACAAAGAGTGCATACCGAGAGGAACAGGAAAATTGAGATCAGAGCCAGGTGTTTCATGGATTTTCATTCAAAAAGTCTCTTTGAAATAGGCAAGCCTAACTTGATTTGATAGAAACTTTATTCATTGAGCTGCGTTCCTCATTAAAAAAATTGTTGGCCCTCGATGATTTGATTAGGCAGCGTCAAGTTTGAGATATGAAGCGTATTTGCGTTTACTGTGGGTCGAGAATGGGGTCAGATCCTCAATTTGCTGAATCAGCTCGTAGCTTGGCAAAGGAGCTAGTAAGCCGAGGATTAACTTTGGTTTATGGAGGTGGTGACGTTGGGCTTATGGGCGTTATGGCTCAGTCGACGCTGAATGCAGGAGGAGAGGTTATCGGCGTGATTCCCAAGGTTCTGATGGATCGGGAATTGGGTTTAGATGATGCAACCGAATTACACATCGTCGAATCAATGCATGAGCGGAAGATGCTTATGGCCGAAAAAGCGGATGGATTTATCGCGCTACCCGGCGGAATAGGAACGCTTGAGGAACTTTTTGAGATATTAACCTGGGCATACATAGGGCTGCATCGAAAACCCTGTGGGCTATTGAATGTGGAGCACTATTTCGATTCAATGATCAGCTTTCTTAAGCACACCGAAGCAAACGGATTTCTCCACCAGTCTTTTGAGCGTTTCTTAATGGTTCATGAGAATCCCGTGGAACTGCTAGATGCCATGGAATCTCACACGCTTCCTGAGGTAGAAACTGTGATCGAAAAAGCACGTGAGTCTAAAAATTAGGATCTGTTCCGTTGGAAAGCCAAGGCTTGGTTACGCTCGATCAGGTGTGGATGAATATTTCGGTCGTCTCAAGCACTACCAAGAAACGAACTGGGCTGTTGTAAAAGCAGGGAATTCGATGGATGAAGGCAAGCAATTGATTAAGTCGACGGAGGGGTGTTATCGGGTTTTGCTTGATGAGGTAGGAAGTCAGTGGACAAGTCGCCAGTTGGCAGCGTGTTTAGAAACGTGGGAGCTTGAGCAACAAAAGCCGATCGCGTTTATCATTGGAGGAGCTGACGGCCACAGCTCAGAAATCCGAAAGGCCGTAGACAGTCAGTGGTCTTTGGGCAAGCTAACCCTTCAACATGAACTTGCTTTGGTTGTTTTGCTCGAGCAACTATACCGAGCACAGACGATTCGGCGAGGAGAGCCGTATCATCGAGACTAGGCTTGGTGTTTACCAGGCGTAGCCTTCAGTAGAGCCATTACGTCCCATAAAAGAATCTGTGTCCGAAAGGGATAATTGATCGATCGTATTCGCTAAGGCTGTAGCAGACTCCTCTGGGGACAATTCGGCGTTATCTCCACCCATTTCGGTTCGAACCCAGCCCGGGCTAATCGCAACGACACAGATACCCTCGGGTTCAAGATCCGAAGCAAGTGTTCGAGTGAAATGATTCAAGGCGGCCTTAGAAGCACCATAGCTATAATAGGGCAGATCCATAAATCCAGATATTGAACCTGCTCCTGAGGAAATATTGACAACTCGGGGGTTTGAGCTGCCTTTGAGGAGTGGTAAGAACGTTTGAATCACCTGCATCGGGCCTAGAAGGTTGGTTTCCAGGGTGAGCCGAAAGGCTTCGGCGCTAAGGTCTTCAATAGTGGATTCAGGAATATCGGCAAACACGGCAGCATTGTTGATTAGGGTGTCCAGTTGAATTCCATGATCTTCGAGGCGTTTGAAACAGGATGCGATTGATTCCGGATCCGTGACATCCAGTGATTCCAAATAGAGGGTTTCGGGGAACTCTTCTTTGAGAGTTTGCAATGAGGAGCAACTTTCAGGCTGACGTGCAGTCGCGATCACTTGGTGCCACTTACTTAATAAAACATGCGTCAGGGCAAGACCAATGCCGCGGCTACATCCCGTGATCAAAGTATTCATCCGCTAGCTATAGAGTAGTTTTTGGATCTCGGCGATCCTTAAGCGTGCGGAGAACTAGGCTTGTTTCGGATATTCATTTGTGGACACTGTTACCATGCCGGGTCTATCTCAAAATGAATCCACCCACGTTCAAGAGCTTCTGAAGCAGAGTAAGAAGCTAGTCAAAGAATTGAAGAGGCTTTCTTTTTCTCATCCGATTACGCACGTGTATAACCCCTTAGAATATGCTTGGGAAAGTCACCGGGCTTATCTTACTCGGTTCGCTTCACAAGAGGTAAAGGTGTTTTTTTTGGGAATGAATCCGGGACCTTGGGGCATGGCTCAAACCGGAATTCCCTTTGGAGAAATACCTGCAGTGCGAGATTGGATGGGAATCGAAACGGATGTTAAGCAACCAAAGGAGGTTCACCCGAAGCGGCCGATTGAAGGGTTTGCCTGCCAAAGATCCGAAGTGAGCGGTCGTCGGTTGTGGGGCCTATTTGCAGAAAAATTTGGAAAGCCAGAGGCATTTTTCCAGCATCATTTTGTTTTTAACTATTGTCCATTGGTATTTATGGAAGCGAGCGGGAAGAATTTTACTCCAGATAAGTTGCCAGCAGGGGAAGCGAGTCCATTGATGGAGGCCTGTGATCAGCACTTGAAAACGTTCGTTGAAGTCTTGCAGCCCGATTGGGTGGTAGGGGTTGGTGCTTACGCAGAGAATCGGGCAAAATCGGCCCTATCAGGGCTTTCAGTAAAATTTTCGCGAGTATTACATCCGAGTCCTGCGAGCCCTGCCGCTAATCGTGACTGGGCTGGAACGGCTACTCGTCAGTTGCTGGATTCTGGAATCTGGTTGGATTCGTAGTTGCGATTTATCGAAAGCCTTGCAATAAACTCCCATGCCTAATAAGACGATTCCGCATCGCCCGACCAAGGAAGTGTCGGTAATGGCTTGGTTGGAAAATCCATTTGGAGAAGTATTGATGGTCCGCCAAGTCCGAGGCAGTAAACGCTGGGCGTTTCCGGGAGGTAAGGTTAAGGTAGGGGAGTCGTTGCGCATGGCCCTTCGACGAGAAGTGTATGAGGAAACGGGCCTCTACGTAGTAAATGCTTCGCCGATGGATCTTTACGATCGATATTCAAAGAACAATATTTCTGTGCTCTATCGCATTGCGGTTAAGCCGTATAAACAGCTTAAGGCTAAGAATCCTGACGAGATTTCGGATATCTGTTTCCAAAAGAATGTCCCTGCGAATGGAACGCCGACATTGAAGTTTTTTTGGAAACGGATAAAAGAAAATAGTAATTTTATTAACCACTAATTATGGCAACCACCTATCCTTCGTATCCTACTCGATCGGCTCACTTATTAGATGGGCTTTGGGACTTTTGCTGGTTGGGGGATGTAGACCCCAACAAAGTTAATCCGTTGGAGTGTGAATACACTCACCGCATTGCGATTCCCGGATGTTTCGATACTCTCCCAGATTTTGTGGGCCAACGCGGAGTGGTTGCCTTGCATACGCGACTGCATTGTCCTCCTGGGTTTGAAGGACTTCTTCGTTTCAAGGGAATGGGGATTTATGCATCGATTTGGGTAGATGGTGCTTTGATTGGGCAAAATCAGCTTCCTTATTCTGGAGTTGATTTCATCGTGCCTCCCAGCAATGAACAGATGCGAAATCTTGTTGTCGTGGTGGATAATCGGTTTGACGCAAAACGTTCTCCGTTGATCGAACAATACTTTGACTTTTACTGCTATGGGGGGATTTATCGTTCGGTCGAATGGCATGTTTTGCCAGATCCAGCGATCAATCGAGTCAAAATCCATACAGTCGATCCAGATGCTGGTAAAGTCCAATGCAAGCTTGAGTTAATGCACCCCTGCAAAGCGCAATACAATATTCAAGTCCGTTGTGATCGCGGAGAGTGGACGTTTCTTCAGACAATGGAGGCTGGGGAAAAGACTCTTGAGTTTGCCTACGATGTCCCGAATCCACGTAAATGGACGACTGAAGACCCTCAGTTACATCTGTTGGAAGTTGCGATTGATGAGGACCGAGTAGCTGAACGGTTTGGCTTGCGAACCGTTGAGGTACAGGGGAGTGAAATTCTTCTGAATGGTGATCCGGTGAAGCTCAAAGGCGTCTGCCGGCATGAAGCTCACCCCCATTTTGGTCCGGCGCTTCCCGATCATGTGTTGATTCAAGATCTTCAACTGATCAAACAACTTGGCTGTAATTTTATTCGAGGGAGTCATTATCCTCAAGATCCTCGTTTTCTAGACCTTTGCGATGAAGCTGGGATCCTATTTTTTGAAGAATCTCTGGGATGGGGTCAGAGACTAGAACATTTTAAGAATAGCGAATTTTGCGATTTGCAAGAAAAGCAGACGCAGTTGATGGTTGCAAACAGCTACAATCACCCAAGTGTGATTATGTGGGGCTTTTTGAACGAAGCGGATTCATCGCTCAAAGAAAGTGATGATTTGTTTGCTCGACTCGTAGGGCTCGTTCGTTCAGAGGACCCTTCTCGACCCATTACTTATGCTTCGAATCATCCTTGGAATGATCGGCACTTTTCTCAGTTTGATATTATCTCGCTTAATCTTTACCCGGGTTGGTATTCAGAAGATTCTGATAAGACAAGACCGCTCGAAGATATTGCAAGCTTGTTTGATCGAGTTAAAGAGCAGCTTGATAAAACGTCTCAAG
>JBCCKK010000057.1:0-13732 GCA_039027395.1 Verrucomicrobiota bacterium
AAACACTTTATCTATGATAATGGAATAAATCTCCAGAAGCGGCCAATGTTCTATATCTTTAAAAAGATATTCAATAATGCACCTGCTGATGGAAATACTTACATGAGAGTTGTGCAAAGTACGGACTCTCATTTTCAGGGGGAGTCCAAAGCTGCTAATGTCGAGAGCTATCGCCAGGATCTTTCAGCATTTATCAACGGCAATAAAATGACTGTGACGGTGCTGAATCGTAAAACGAACGGGAGAACCATGGACGTTGAAGGACTTCATGGGTCATTGGCGACGTTGTATCGTTACGTCAAGAGTGATGCAACGACGAATAACAAGGACATGACAAATATTGGAACTATTTCGATCAGTAATGGAAAGCTAACCGACGTAAACTTTCCGGCTGAATCATTAACGATTATTGTTACGTCTGGAGGAGGGACACCGCCACCTCCGATAGGCGGCGGGGATGTGGTTGAGGGGGAAGCGATGAATTTGAATAATCTAGAGCAAGTCAACTTCAACGGGGCTTCTGGAGGAAAGGTGGTTCAAGTAAAGAGTGGGAACATAGGTGACGCAACATTTACCTATAATGGTTCAAGTGGAGTTAAAGATATTAAGGTTACTCTAGTTGATGGATCGAATAGCAAATTTGCAAAACTCTATATTAACGGAGGTTTTAAGGTGACTTGGACGTTAAATAGTAATGACAACAGTCTCCGAACCTTCGTTTATACAACGACGGAACCTCTCAACTCTGGAGATGTCATCAAGGTAAAACTTTGGAATAATGAAAAGTTGGATCGGGTGGAGATATCTGGGGGTGCGCTAACAGTGGAAGGAGAGTCAATGTCGCTTAGTAACTTGGAACAGGCTAGCATAGGTGGCGCTTCGGAGGGTAAGGTTGTCAAGGTTGTAGCGAATCAAAACATAGGAAACGCGAGCTATATTTACAATGGGCCGAGCGGGGTGGTCGATCTTAAGGTTACGGTCTACGATGGCTCCGGGTCTGAATGGGTAAAACTCTTCATTGCAGGTTCAGCGGAAAAAACGTGGACTCTGAATGCCAATGATAACCAGCCCAAGACGTTGGAGCATTCAGTGATCATCAACGATGGGGAGGAAATTAGAATTCGGCTCTGGGGTAATGAAAAACTAGATAAATTGGAACTTTAATCGGTGAAGAGTTACTGCTTTATTCTGTTAAGCATCTGCTGCGGACTCTGTGGATTCTTCTTAGGTCTTCAAAAGGGGAAAAGGGTAGTAGGACCCATAGATCTAAGCTCTGCTCCATTAGCTCAAGAGATTCTAAAGTCGAAACCCTCAGTCGAGATCTCCGACTATCTTCGGACTCAGAAAACTAATTCTAATAAATCCTTTGTTTCAGACCTAGGGCGAGAGAAGGTAGATCCAGATTCCCATAACTCCGTTGTCTTTTCGAAGAGGTATGAGCTTTCTGAAATCGAGCAAGAGGCTCTCCGTGATATAGAATTTCAAGTTCTCAGACAGTATCTGGTACTGACCGGTTTACAGGCGGATCAGTTATCGAGTTGGTTCGCTGATCCACTGTCGATCAAGGAAGTCCACACTCAACTGCGAGAAATTTTATCCCCGGCACAAGTGCAAAGACTTGAGGAATATCAGCAAGAGAGGGAAAGGAATGCTTTAGAAATTGTAGCAAATCTAGAGTTAGCTAAAGTTCAGACGATATTACGACTGGATGATGCAACAAAAGATTATATTTTCACTGCATTTATCGAATTGCAAAGAGATCACAACATTGGAGCGGTCGAGATTCGTGATAGGAAAGAAGCTATGCGAATTCGCCTCGAAAAACTAAAGCCCTTTCTCGATGATCAGCAATTCAAGACCTATCTACAGTTTGTTAAGACGATCGCTTCAAACTAGGCGTCGTTTGTATAAAATCTAATTCTGTTTTTAGAATCATTTTGACGGGTTCTGCATATCGAATACTTGTCGCCGTTACGATATTATTTTTCAGATCAAAACATGAAAAGAATCTTATTAATCTGCCTACTCGCTTGTTGTTTTGCACATCATTCTTCAAAGGCCGCAGAACACCAAATCGTGATTCAACCGGAGAATCGACAAAAGATTACACATTGGGGCATTGTTGCCAGAAATCGTCCAGATTGGGGAAAACCTTGGGATATTCTTCAGCATCCTAAATCGATGAAGGCGATTTATCATGAACTCGGTGCATCAATAGCGCGGATCTATATTGATGAAGAGGTTTTTGATAATGAACAGCGACGAGATGAACTTAAAAACAACATTCTGGGAGCCACAGAGCATGGCCTGAAATGGTATGGCGTCCCCTGGACACCTCCTGTGCACATGAAAACGATTGAGCATCCCAATGGGCGAGTTAAAGGTGAGAAGAACTATCTTAAAGAAGGTTTCGAAGATGATGTGGCTCAATGGCTAACCGACCTCGTGGTTTGGCTTAAAGAAAATGGAGTACCTGAGCCTGTAGCACTAGGAGTGCAGAATGAGCCAGATTGGCCGCCACCCGGCTATGATGGATGCCTATATACACCCGAACAGCTAAGAAAGACTGGAATTCTTCTAAGAAAAGCTCTGGATAAGGCTGGTTTGAGTAGGGTCAAGGTGACGCTTACAGAAGGTGCTTTTCAGCATAGAAGAGCTGATACCAAGGAGAATCTTCAGCGCGGGACCTTTAATATGCTTGGGCTCGACGCCGGGGGTGCTTTTGAGACAGACGAAGAACTTCGGAATGCCATAAGCATCATTTCGACGCATACGTATGATATCCATAGTAATATCTATAAAAAGTCGCCCTCGATTTTACAGTCCTATTTTGAAGCGACAAAGCAGGGTATTGCAAAAGAAAAGGAAAGTTGGATGACAGAATGGGAGGCTCGCCATGAGCATGTTCACAATGATTGGGAGATTATCTCTGAAACGGTGGCACATTTTAACCGAGATTTATCGAGTTTGGAGTTTAATGCTTGGTTTCAGTGGCACGTTTGGGATGGACGTCCTGTCGGTTCAATAGATGAAGGAGACTGTGTTTGGAAACTTTGCCCTGGAAATACCTTGGTTTATGAACAGGTCGACTTTGGTTCCGAAGCTAGACAGATAGAATTTCGTGTGGCCGCGAAGGATGGCAAAGCTTCTATTGAACTTAGGATTGGGGCGGAAAATGGTCGTTTGATCGGAGTATTCGATCTACCTAAAACATGGAACTTGAAACACTTCGAAACGGTGATCTGCTCAATTGAAGAAGTGAGTGGGATTCATGATCTCTATCTAAAAGTTGTCTCTGATGAACACTGGAGAGAGTCTTCGATGAATTGGTTCCAGATTGAAGGTGGATCCAAGATAGAGGCCGAGACGTTTACTCGAAAACAGACAGAGAAGTCATGGCAGGGATCGATCAAGTCTTGTTATGACATGAATACCCGATGTCACTTTGTTTACGAGACCGACAGAGATATGGTCCGACGGCCGCTCTTCTACATTTTTAAAAAGATTTATAATAGTGCTCCTGCGGATGGAAATACCTTCATGAGAATAATGAAGAGTACCGACCCAGAGATTCAGGGGGAATCCAAAGAGCCAAACGCAAAAAGCTTTCGACAGGACTTATGTGCGTTTGTGAATAACGGAAAAATGACTGTAACCATACTCAATCGAAATGCAGAGGATAAGGTGCTTGATGTTCAAGGCCTCACGGGAAGCAAAGTAAAACTGTTTCGCTATGAAAGAGCTGATGCTATTTCGAATAATGTTGATATGAAAGAGGTTGGATCGCTTTCGATAGAAGAGGGAAGCCTGGCAGACATCGAGTTCCCAGCTGAATCAATTACAATTCTACTAACCGAGTGATAAATTCAGTAGACGTGAGCCTAGGACTTAGAAAGTGGTTAAGGACTATCGGGCTATGACGGTTTAGCTATTGGCTTCAAGTATTGGCACCACATAAACTGAACATAATCACGTACCCTGAAGATATCTCAAAAGTGATGAATTACTATAATTAGTTAGAATTCATGAGCGCATTGCATTCGGTCACTCAAAATGAGAACGGAAACCTTAATTCTAAGTCGAAATGGAATGTAGTTTGTATCATTGCTGATGATACAGATCCGTTTAACTTAGGCTGTTATGGTGGGGATGACTTCTTAACCCCCCACCTTGACCAACTTGCGGCGGAAGGGATGGCTTTCATGAAAGCGGAAGTTGTCGCGCCCGTATGCACGCCAAGTCGATGGTGTTACCTAACAGGAAAATATCCAGGAAGATGTCAGGGTAGGCATTTTCTGGAAACGAACCCTAGAGATGATCTCTATAATATTACTTGGAATACGGACCTTCAACCTGATGAGGAAAACTTGGCCACCGTGCTTCGGGATTCGGGATATACGACAGGATATGTAGGAAAATTTCATGCAGGTCGAAGGTCTGACGAATTAGGATTGCAGCACCTCTCATTTGGGCATGATCCACGTTCTTCCCAGAGTTCACACGCCTTGTCTTCCAATCAGGAAAAAATTTTGGCAGAGATGAAACAATTGGGGTGGGATGATCCCAGACGAGTGACTTGGGGGAATCTAGACTTTGAATCATCACACAATATAACGACTCACAATTTGGAATGGACAACCGAGGGAGCTTTACAGTTTCTCGAGGATCACTGCCAAGATACGAAACCTTTTTGTCTCTACTACGGTCTCCATACAATTCATGGCCCGAAGCATGGCGAGAATTTGCCAGAACTCGATCCTCTAATTACTGCGGCAGGACCTGTTAGCAAGATTCCTGACGCTGATATGCCTTCTCGCCAAAGTGTTTTAGATCGGCTCAACCAAGCTGGGCTTGATCCGTATCATCGAAATGTAGGAGCACTCTGGATGGATGACGCAATCGGCGCGATTCTGCGAAAAGTGGACTCGCTCGGGCTGCGGGATAATACAATTGTAATTTTTAAGTCAGATCACGGGAAATTCACGAAAGCAACACTGTTTGATGCAGGGGCGCGTATTCCAATGATTTGGCGCTGGCCCGGAAAAATTAAAGAAGGCTCAAAATGTCATCAGACTGTGCAAAATATCGACTTTATGCCCACTCTGTTAGACGCTCTTGGAATTTCGATTGCTGATAAATATGAACTCGATGGCTTGTCGTACCGATATATGCTCGAAGGCGTCGTTAAACCTCTTCGAGAGTACTTCTACAATGAAATGGGTATGGCACGTTCAATTCATAATCAACGATGGAAATTTGTAGCTTTGCGCTATAAAAAGAGCGTCATTAACCAGCTAATATCAGGAGGAGAAAGGGCGCTTCCTAACCACATCGGAACTGACTGCGGAGATGGTACCGCCTTTCAGAGAAGAGATTTTTTCTGCCCTGATCAGCTCTATGAAATCCAGCAAGATCGGTATGAAAATATTAACTTAGCCAGTGTTGACGATTATTCTGAAATCCTTGAGATGATGAAGCTAAAACTAAGCGAAGTTCTTTGCACATTTGATCACCCATTTCCTCTTAACCCTCATCCGTTTCAAAAAACTGAGCTCTATGGGCTGATGGCCGAAAAAGCCATTGCATCAAACAAGGAATGTTTGGGCGCTGGTTCGTTCTTCGGCGATCGATATTGGTAAAAACAAGCCGTGGGAAGCGAGATCACGCATCTAGCGCACCAAGTTTCTTCTGCGAAGCCAAACTAGGGTTCCTATTGCAATGCTAACCAAAGTAACTGTGGAAGGCTCGGGAACTGCTGTGTAAGGTCCTGCTAGTGGAGAACCAATGTCTCCAGATGCCGAAGTTACAGCCCCGTTGACTCCAGCGATAGCAAACTCGTAACTTGTGGATGTTAGGTTTACTCCAGTTGCAGATACGGTGGAAAAATCGAACATATCATCTAATACCAATGAACCATTGGTTCCGAAGGTGGAAAGTGTATCTACGGCCCAAGTAAATGAGCCGTTTGTTAACGTTGCGGGCTCTCCTCCGTTAGCCAATACCATTGAACCTGCTCCGACAACTTGTGTGCCCGTATCTACTATCGACCACTCTGTTTCGAAGGTGCTTTCAGCACGTGTTACGATCATATATGCTCCAGAAGTGAGGCTTCCACTGAAGGTGTGAACAACTCCTCCCCCATCACTCAAAGTCCAGCCGGAAAGGTCTACTGTTGAGGTGGAATAGTTGAAGATCTCAATAAATTCAGCTGCTGCATTAGCATTATTTGGCTGGTTCTCAAACTCAGTAATCGCAAGTTGGCCATGGATTAAGTTCGCAGAAAGCATAAACACACATAGGTAAGTCGTAATTTTCATATTTAATATTAAAGCACAGTTATCGTTTTGCCAACAATGTGCAGAACGATTGATTATTGATATAAACTGCGCTCCTACCTTTTATTCCGCCGGTAATCCATTGGAGTTTTTCCGAATCGGGCAGTAAACGCTCGGTTGAACGAGGATGCAGAAAGGTAGCCGACCTGGTTGGCAATTTCTTTAGCGGGAAGGGTTGTATCTTTTAGAAGTCGAGCAGCTTCATCTAGACGCATTTGGCGAATCGTGGCTCCGGGAGGCTTCCCCCAGATTTCTTTCAAAATCCGAGAAAGGTGAGAAGGAGAGTAGCCAAGCTTGCGGGCATAATCGTTAAACGTAATACAGTCTAACGAGAGCAGGGCCGAGGATGAGGGTGGTTCATCCGTCGAGAGCTCAGTTTTCTTGTTATGAGATTCGATGTCTTTCCAAAGATCATGATATAGCCCGTATGCGAGCTTGGAGATTTGGTGTTTTTCCTTGAGTTGGTGGAATCGCTTCGTGAAATTCGAGATTCGTTGGATCGTTTGCTCTGAATCCAGGTATGTGTGAATGAATCCGTAGTGGTATGTAAGATATTCAAGTGCTTCTACAGCCCATCGCCCTTTAAAAGCAACCCAATACCACACACATCGTTTACAGTCTTTGGAAAGGTAAATGGTGGTTTGGCTGGGTTGAGGAATAAAATAGAGCGTGCCTCGATGTAGCTTTCGGGTAGTGGCTTGTGTTTCGTACGTCATACTGCCCGACTCGACAACGCTAACAATAAACTGTTTTTCTAGTGCTTCGTAGTAATGTTGGTGCTTAATGTGACTCTTCAGAACTTCTCGTTTACTGTTGAACACTTGAAAATGAGGTCCCTCCCAAGTGCTTTTGTGATAGTTATGCCCGTTGGACTGTGAGTGAGGTGACATCTCTATTTCTATTTTATTTGAGGTGAGGAATGAATCAATAGCAACCCAACCTATATACATTATATCTTAATAAATGAGAAAATCAGCGGTTTCTGCATATTGTGAGTGTCGTTTTTCTGGATATAATTAAATTATAGATGCAATCATCACAATATAAACAACTTACATGTATTCAACAATGCAGAGGGCTTAGTTTAGTTGAACTTATGGTTGTTGTTGTTCTGGTTTTGATATTGGTGGGATTATCACTTTCGGCTCTTGGAAAAATACCGGCAAAAATGCGGGCCGCGCATTGCACTAATAATTTAAGACAAATTGCAGTTGCCTACCAGCTCTACGAAGCTGATAACGATGGTTTTTTGCCTTTAACGAAAGACTTGCCAGCCAATAAATTATGGACTTCGATCCTTGAGCCGTATCTCTCTAGCAAAGAACATACGGAAGTGATGGAATGTCCGCAGTGGCGTTTTGAAAACGGAGCTCCTAGTAGCTCGGAATATACCTGGGGCTACGGAATGACTGCGGCTCCGTTGATCCCGGATGGTCTGGGTAATACTTGGAATTCAAATCGTGGGAGTAACCACAAAATAAAATTGGCATCCATCCTCTATCCTTCGAAGCGAGTCTTAGTCGCGGATACAGATAGTTGGTTTATTTTTCCAGACTTTAACCACATGGATGCAAGTCGACACCCTAATGGAGGTAATGTTCTATTCTTTGACGGGCATGTTGAAAGTGGACTGTCTGAATCAAGGATGCATATCTCACTAACGGATCCCGCGTCTTTCAAATAAGTTGATATCTGAGCCTTCTGAGGGCCTTGTCAAACCGATGATCTAGTCATCAGTTTCAAATACTTCCTATGTTTTGACGCTTAATCGGGGAAATTCTCTTTTCAAGAATCAAACGAGAAAATGCAAATTACAATACAAAATGCCAATTACAATCTTGGGAGCTATAGCTAAGGTGATTATATATCAATAAATAACTTTTAACGTAATGACACTGAATAGCTTTCATACTGACATCGTAAATACTGTGAACGAAAACGGCACTGTAAATGACCATTCGAAGCTTGGAAAACTATCTGACCGTAGGCAAAGGGAAGCATTCACTCTAGTGGAACTGATGACCGTGATTGCGATCGGCGGGATTTTATTGGCCCTATCGAGCTTTGCGATTGTCGGAATAAATGGAGGCCAGTCTTTAAACGGGTCTATCTCTGATCTGAAATCTACTTTAGAGAACGCTCGGGCTTATGCGATGGCCAATAATACCTATGTCCGTGTTGCAATCGGAGAAGTCCAACCCCCAGCGTCTAAATACACAGCTACCATCGTAATGCCCATCTATTCGACAGATGGTACTCTTGACCATGACACAGCTATTGATATGGAAGATACCCTAAAATGGGCATTTCTTGGGAAACCGGTTATCCTAAAGAGTCTCCTTCTTTATGACTTCGACACTGCAGCTTCTGCTTCAATTACTACAAATGAGGATGCCTTTCCTTTAGACTCTAATATCTCAAAGATTACCGGTAGGAAAATTCCTTTTATTCAAGATACGACACCCCGGTTTGATGCCTTCATCCAGTTTAATCCGGCAGGCGAGGCTCGAGTTAATACAGAGCTACCAACACGACATATCAAGCTGTCGTTTGATCAGCCGGACGATCAGGGCCACCAGCGGCTTAACCAAAACCCGTTTATTTTGCGGCTCTCTGGAATGAACGGGACAGTTAGTGTATTGCGAAAGGAAAATCAGATTTGAATGAAACGTTCGCTCAAAGCTGGTTTTAGTCTCGTGGAGCTTGTTGTAGCACTGGGAATCGTTTCATTTGCGTTGTTGAGCACAGTGGCTTTGCTACCCTTAGGGGTAAAGAGCTATAAGGAAACGATTGATGAAACGCGAGCCGGTTTTATTTTAACGGCCCTTGAAGCAGATCTCAGAAATTCTGCACCAATTGCAGGAGTAACTCCCCAGCGTTCCCGTCTCTTCGGGCTACTACTACCCTACGAAAAAGACATAGCAACAGGGGCTACTCGTTTCAACAGCACAATAATTTCGGCTACCAAAAACTTGATGGAAGGAAAAGAAACGGTAGGGCTCTCCAGTGCCGAAGTGATCGTGCCTCTCAAAGAGTCTGCTCGTTATCAGGCTTCGATTCTGTATACGAGAATTCCAGCAGCTCAATCCCTAACACCTATGGAGGGTGTGCTCATTGTTAATTGGCCGCCAATACAAAGCACGGATCCTTCAGATCTAACCAATACAAGTGTTGTTTCCGGATTTGTTCAGTCGGCAGTGGCATTTTCCGTGCCATGAAGTGTTTTTCTCTGTTGCTGAAAAAAGGATTCACGCTTGTTGAGATGCTTGTAACGATGACAGTCCTCCTTGTTTTAGGACTGATCGTCAGCCAACTCATCCAGGCGGTATCTCAGACAACGAGTCTGACTCAAAGTTCTGCTGATGCTGCGTCTCAAGCCCGACTTGCTTTTGATAGGATTGCTTTAGATCTTTCTTTTTTGGTAAAGCGCCCCGACGTAGACTTCTACGCAAAGGACTTACAAACCAGTCTAGCAAATGCTAACTATTCTTCAGATGATCCCAATACACTTCTTTTGTTTCTTTCGTCGGTGACCTCGCCTTCAAGTAGTGTTTCAGTGGCGAACAATCGAGGAATCTCGTTAGTTGCCTATCAAGTTAATTTACATCCAGATAATGAAGGTAAGCGATGCCTTGTCCGATCAGGTATTACGATTCGTCGTAATTTAGGAACCTCTCAGGGATTTATGGGTATTAAGTCTAATGGTCTACCTGTCCAGTTTCATTCTTCTGATGCTGGCATGTTGGCTTCGCTTTTACCAACGGCTCCGACTGCTAATCAATCTAATGATTATGATGTTCTGGCTCACGGGGTCATTCACATGGCTATTGGATTTCAATTATTCCCCGACGAAAAAAGTGTGGTTCTTAAAGATGGGACTATGATTACAAGGGCCCAAGGCCAAGTTGTCTATAGTCCTCCTGTGCGAGGTTTCATGACGAATCCTAGCCAGGACTATATTGATGTTGATCGAATAGCATCGTTGGTTGTTTCAGTTGTTGCTGTCGATGTCGAGACATTAAAATTGCTAAATAATAGTCATCTCGTTTCTTTGGCTTCGGTATTTGAAGGTCCTTTGCCTCAAGACAATTTACCGTTAAAAGTTTGGGGGCCAATATCGGATGCTTTGGTTACAAATGCTTCCCTTTCAACTATCCCACTTTCGGCTCGGCAGTCTATTCGTCTTTTTCAACGCTTTTTCCCTGTAACCCTTTACCAATCCAATTCCCTCTAAAGGGTTCTAAATCTATGAGCTTTCTAGAAATGAAAAAACGGGGAACCGCACTGATTATAACACTCAATGCGGTCGTTCTTCTCACCGTTGTCATCCTCGCATTTTTTTCAACGGCATTACTTCAACGAAAAATTGCGTTTACTAGCACGAGTCAAATTAAGGCTACTTTTTTATCACGCTATGCGATCGAACTAGTTCTTGGTGAAATCCGAGAGGAAATTCGCGTTGGCTCACAGGTGGCCGACTCGACAAATCAATTTAATCAATATGGGATTCTCGCCTTTCAGCCTTCTTCGATAGATAAATTTTTTCCAGAAGTATCTTCACCAAGTTTACCGACTTCATCAGGCACCTCTCCGATTATTAAGCAATCTCGTCAGAATGATCCGCTGTATCAGGCAGGGAGAAACTTTGGATCTTCTGTTTCGATTGGTGAAACAAGTAGAAATGGTCGTCATATTTCCGTATCTAGGTGGTTTGGGCGTGGTGGTCCACAACTAGGAACCGATTCCCTTGGACAATCCGATCTGCCAGATTGGGTATTTGTTACGAAGGGGGAGAGTATCACTACAGCACCTAACTTTGAAGCAACATCAATGGACAATGATTATCTTCAGGGAAGATTTGCTTACACTGTTTATGATATTTCAGCGATGATGAATGCTAATGTTTCGGGTTACGACTCGTCTCTATTTAGCGCAAATATGACCCCCGATTTTAAATCCTCAGCAGTTTTTGCTGAGCTCTCGGAACTCGGATTTTCTCAGTCATCAATCAATGAGTTTGTCCAGTGGAGAAATGCGACAAGTAACCAAACGATCGAAACTTTTTCGGAATGGGCGACCGGCACCCCAAGAATTTCTGGAGATGAAAACTCTGCGATTTTAGCAGTGGCTCATTCCGGCTATCAGGCTGTAGTGCTTGGTGACCAAGCCGTCTTGAGTCGAGCAGAACTTTTAAATCACCCGCTTTTGGATAGCTCGATGAAACGAGATCTTACTCACTTTTCTTATGCCTTGAACGCACCATCGTGGGGCCCTACTTCGAATGCTAGTAACGGTTTTAATTATCTTAATGATGCAAATCGTATGTCTACGGATGATCCTTTGTTCTCCAATATACGCTTCTTGAATACAACCGACCCATTTAACTCGGCAGACGACGTGTATCACTACAAAGACGATGGCTCAACGGTTACGTATGATGTCGTTGCGGGAGAGCCTTTGCTTCGGTGTAGATTTTCATTGGCTAAGTTGGATTGGTTGACCCCTAAAGGACCTAGCGCCCTGCTACCCTCAACAGATTCGGATTACAATCAGGGCGGAACTGTTGAAGCGATTCAAGCCTGTTTTGGTTTGATCTGGGGGGCAGCTGGTGATTCTGAGCTAAGTGGTGCATCAATTTGGAAATATGTAGGGCATAGTGGAACAACCGAGCAATCGGAAATAAAACGATTGTCTGTTGTAGCCTCCGAAAATCGAGAGCCCAATTTTTTTGAACTCCTAAATGCAGCAATTCTATCGGGATCTTTAGGTGTTAATGGGACAGGTGAGTATCCGAATGCCGATATCAGTTCTGGAGCGCTATCGCGAATTCACGAACCGGACAGTATGTTGCACCTCTTACGAATTGGAGCAAATATTATTGATCAGTCAGATTCGGACTCCTATCCAACACTAATCGAATACCAACCTGTTTCTGGCACCTACTGGATTGCTGCTGGGGTCGAAAACTTACCTATGGCAAATATGGTTTCAACTATTGTTGGTGCTCCACCGGGAGTCTCTCAGGCCGTCGGTGTGGAAACTGTGGATGCTACTGTCTATTGCCTATTTGGGTTATGGAATCCGCATCGTCAGCCATCCTCTCTAGATCGCCCTCCTCTCCGTTTGCGTGTGCGAGGCAATATAACACTCGCAAATTTTTTCGGTGATACATCAATTCTACCCGAAGCTAATGCCAACGGATGGGGCCTTCCTGGATATAATATTTCCTTAGACACGTTCATTGAATTGAGCGATGAAATTGGAGTTGGAGCGAATGGGTTTGTTAATCCGACAACCTTGAGTGTTGGTGACGTTAATGCTTCATCTCTCGCTTCCGAATCAACATCTCCGGCTGATTTTAGCTCAACAATTTGGTCACGAACGCATCCGCTGGGAACTGAGCAAAAAACAGGTGTGGTTGCATGCCGTTTACCTGATTTTCGATTGTTCTTAGGATATTCTCCTTCGAGTCCATTGGGAACTGGCACTGCTGACGACTTCAATGTTGTTCGTGTAACTTACGGGAGGGATGTGCTCGAACCATTTAATATTTGTATGGAATTTCAATCTCCGTCTGGTGATTGGCTTCCTTACCAGTTTTTTAATGGAATCAATGATCGTCTTACTTGGATTACTGAAGCTTCAAGTCAGTCTCCCAATTCACTTGCTGTTACCTATCACGATACATCGAGATCCATGCGTGTTATCAGCTACGTAGCTCCATTAGCACCTGATACTTTTTTAGACGCTGAGAAAGGGGGTGATTTTTACAAGCAGTGGTCGGCGGAGTTCCCGAAAGATACGCCTCCGGGAACCGGTTTAATTACGATTCGGATTCCTTGGGACCAAGGCGACCTATTGCTATCTGGGGATCCTCGGTCCTCAAGACTGAACACGTTTAGGCTTAAGCGTGATCTTAGAGATGAGGATCATTTTCAACTAATACGAAGAATGATGGGAGACCTTAGGCTTTGGACCCCAGATACAATTGGAGGTGCTACAAGTCCGTTTCGCTCAGGTATTGGAGGGGATCAGCGTCAGCCGATCCTTCTTAACAGCTGGCCATATCAACGTCTTCACAATACTCCTACTCTTCTAGGCCCCGTTGTCTATCCCGCGTTACTCAGCCGAAATAATGATAGCGAACATAATGCCCATCTTTCATCTTCAAACTCAACAAATTCCAGCCCTTTCTATCGTAATACAAGTTACGTTGACCGAGATGGGCAAAGAAGAATTGGCGATTGTGGGATTTATACCGATATATCACCAACAATGGGAAATCCTTTTTATAGAGACTTGGATCGACCGTTAGTGCTCAATCGGCCATTTCAAAATGTTGGCGAATTGGGTTACGTGTTTCGAGATCTTCCCTGGCGTTCACTAGACTTTTTTAC
>JBCCKK010000058.1:0-13728 GCA_039027395.1 Verrucomicrobiota bacterium
ACCGCGATACTGCCGTTCTTGGCGAGGGTTGTAACGAGCGTACCGTCCGTGATGGATAGCGCAGTCCCCGCGATGGCACCGTTGATTTGAGATGAGCTAAATCGATAGAGACTAAGGTCATCATTATCGATTTAGCTCATCTCAAATCAACGGTGCCATCGCGGGGACTGCGCTATCCATCACGGACGGTACGCTCGTTACAACCCTCGCCAAGAACGGCAGTATCGCGGTCGATGGTCTAGGTCGAATTTGGTCGAGTGGATTTCAAACCAATGGGATTGATGTCTATGATCCAACCTTGGATCAATCCACAACGTATATTCCAGATGAGAATAACACCAATTATGTGGTTTCAACATTCAATGATGGCTCAGACGATTATGTCGCGTTCATCAATGCAGATGGGACCAGCGCTGGATCAAACGTCACCTATGGTTACGACACCGTCAGCAATCTTTCGATTCCTGAGCCATCAACCTACGTGCTACTTTCTTTGGGGGTAGCGACTGTTGGCTTCGTCGCTCGACGCAAAAGAAATCAATGAAGCTCCTATCACTACTTTTCGGAGCTTCTTTAGTCACAACTAGCCTTCTGGCCGGCCCCTTTGAGCCGGCCGCAGGCCAGCCTGGAAGCAACGCCATTGCAGCTGGGGATGTTAGTATTGTCGGTTGGGCTACTGGGATCGTCGATATCACTCGAGGTCCTGTGGATATATCAGACTCTGGTTCCGTAGATGCCTCATTCGGATCTGCAGCGAATGCTTTAGGCCCAGCTGACGCAACTCCTATCGTGGCTACTCCAGTCGTATCACTCGGAGATGGCGGATCAATCACGCTCTCATTTTCTAATCCAATCACGGATGGTCCAGGTTATGACTTTGCTATTTTTGAGAACGGGTTTTCAGACACCTTCCTAGAACTAGCGTTTGTCGAAGTCTCATCGAACGGGACCGATTTTTTCCGCTTCGATGCTGTTTCTCAAACCCAAACGAGCGTTCAGGTTGGTGGCTTTGACAATCTAGATCCAACAGATATCGACAATCTTGCTGGAAAATACCGAGCTGGTTGGGGAACTCCATTCGATCTTTCAGAACTTAGTGGTATCAATCCGTTATTAGATGTAAGCGCGATCAGCCAGGTCCGAGTGATCGATACCGTAGGCTCCATCAACCCGGCCTACAGAACCCTGGACTCCTTGGGAAATACGATTAACGACCCTTGGACAACCCCCTTTGAGTCAAGTGGATTTGACCTAGACGCAATCGGCGTCATTAATGTGATTCCGGAACCTTCGACATGGCTGATGCTTGCTCTAGGCCTCGGCTGTGTTTGCTGGAACGTTTGGAGAAAGTAGCGCAATGAAATCTAGCTCATACCAATCGGGCTTTACCCTGCTGGAGCTATTGGTTGTGCTTGTCGTGCTCGTCTCTTTAATCACACTCGCAAGTCCTGCGATTCAACGAAGTCTTCGTGCTGGACAGGCCGGAGCTTCAATGTCCAACCTAAGACAACTTGTCACCGCTAATCTAGCCTACGCTGCTGATAACGATGGCCGTTTCTCCCCAGCTCAAAGCCCAGACAATCTAATCCGTTGGCATGGCGCACGAGCATCGGGCAGCAGCGCTTTTGACCCCACAAAAGGTTTCCTGTCACCGTATCTTGGGAAAAGTAATCGTGTAAGCACCTGCCCCCTCTTTAAAGACCACATCAGTGATGGATCAAGTTGGGAACTGGGAACCGGTGGTTATGGATACAATGCCATATACATCGGAGGCACCTACAACAATAATTTTACTCCGGAACGCGCTGTCAATATCAGCAACCCGACGCAAACCGTCATGTTCAGCACCACCGCTTTTGCCAAATCCGACGGACTTCAAGAATATCCCTATTCTGAACCGTTCCGTTGGGTCGATCCCAACGGTAATCTCGCCGGCCCGCTCCAGCCCAGTACTCATTTTCGAGCAAATGGGAAGGCGATTATCGCATGGTGTGATGGTCATGTCACTCAGGAACGCCCAAACTCAGAGTCGGGGCCAAACTACTACGGAGGTGACAACCGAGATTCTGAGATCGGATGGTTTGGCCCTTCAACTAACAACGGATTTTGGAATCCGAAACAAAGTTTCGGCCCCTAATTTTTTCCTTATTCATCCCGGGGAAGCCTCTTGACATAGACACATCAACACATATTGTTTTATTCATACATATTAACGCATAAGCGTTTACAATCGTATGAGTATTGCTACCAAACGCGGCGACGGGGGTGAAACCGATCTTCTCTACGGAAAGCGAGTTCCTAAAACGGACCTCCGCGTCCGGGCGAATAGCAAGATCGATGAATTTAATGCGCGACTTGGAGTCGCTCGCGCGCTCCTAAAACTCAGCTCGCCGGAAACTGCCCAGTGGATCGAGCGTACTCAACATCAGCTCTTTGCTCTCATGGGAGAGATTGCAGTGCATCCGGATGACTTTGATCGACATGCCAGCTCGAACATGCCTCAATTACAGCCATCATTTTTGGATGAAATTGAAAATCGATTACAGCAAAGGGAATCCCTTCTAGGTCCAATGACAGAATGGTCCGTACCTGGAGAAAACCAAGTCTCGGCAGCTATCCATGTAGCGCGCACCACCGGTCGCGAGGCCGAGCTTGCCGTTATCGAATTGAAAGAAACATCCCTTCTCAACCCGACGAAAGGTCCTCTGATTATCAAAATATTAAATCGCCTCTCCGATATGCTTTGGATCGAAGCCAAATTGGCAGAAAAGTCTTCAGAAATCCAACAGGGCTAGCGCATCTCAATCACAAAGTCTCCCGTGAACCCAAACCCATCTCAGACAACCGAAAAGCTAAATGAGCTCCTAAAGGAACGAATTCTCATACTCGATGGAGCTATGGGAACAACCATTCGCGGCTACGGATTAAAGGAAGAAGACGCCCGCGGCGAGCGCTTCAAAGACAACGAAAAAGACCTCCTTAACAACGGAGATATCCTTTCCATCACCCGTCCCGATGTCATCCGGGATATCCACAAGCGCTTCTTAGAAGCCGGATCTGACATCATTGAAACGAACACATTCTCAGGAACAGCTATTGCTCAAAGTGAATTTTTTGTTGAAGACCCGCGCGAAACTGGCAAAGGCCGGAAAGACCCCGATTTTTTTCAGCGCGAAGTGATAGAAAATCAGTTCCTAATCGACCTCGCTCACGAGCTCAATATCGAATCAACCAAACTTGCCAAAGAAGAATGCAACCGTATTGCCGAATCTACTGGGGTTCCGCGCTTCGCTGCCGGAGCAATTGGCCCCCTCACCGTTTCCCTCAGTAATTCACCTGACCCCGACGACGCCGGCTTCCGCGTTGTGACCTTTGACCAAGTGTTGACCGACTACAAACGTCAGATCCGATCTCTCATTGAAGGAGGTATCGATATTTTGATGATTGAAACCATCTTTGATGCCCTGAACTCCAAAGCCGCTCTCGTCGCCTGCCAAGAAGTCTTCGACGAAGACAGCATAGAATTACCCATCATTATCTCCGCAGCGGTGGGGCGCGGCGGAGAAACCATGATCTCCGCACAGAAAGTCGAAGCGCTTTGGAACTCCGTTGCTCACGTCAAACCACTCGCCGTTGGCCTCAACTGCTCTCTTGGCCCTGACCTAATGAAGCCTTTTCTCGAAGAGCTCTCCAAAGTTTCAGGAACCTACGTATCCTGTTACCCGAATGCCGGAATGCCGAATCCACTTTCTCCCACAGGCTTCGACCTTGACCCGGACGATATGGCAAACTTCCTCGGAGATTTTGCCCGGAGTGGCTATCTCAATCTAGCTGGTGGGTGCTGCGGAAATACCCCGGAACACATGGCAGCCATCGCGAAGGCCATTAAGAGTGCTCCTCCCCGCCAATTACCCGAGCTTGAACCCGTCATGCGCCTTTCGGGCACGGACCATTACCACCATACCGAAGAGAAGAACTTTCTCATGATCGGCGAACGCACCAATGTCGCTGGCTCGCCAAGATTCCGTAAACTCATCACCGACGACAAACTGGAAGAGGCGGTAGCCGTAGCCCGCCAACAAGTCGAAAATGGCGCTAACGTGATCGATATCTGCTTTGACGATGGCCTCATCGATGGCAAAGCCATGATGCATCGATTTCTCAACCTCCTCGGTTCCGAGCCAGACGTCACAAAAGTTCCCATCATGGTCGACTCTTCCAAATGGGAAATCATTGAGACCGGGCTCAAATGCCTTCAAGGCAAAGGGATCGTTAATTCCATTTCTCTCAAAGAAGGCGAAGAAAAATTCAAAGAGCAAGCCCGAACTGTGAAACGCTACGGTGCGGCAGTCGTCGTTATGGCTTTTGACGAAAATGGACAGGCCGCCACCTACGAAGACAAGACTCGTATCTGCGAACGTGCCTACCGTATCCTTGTCGATGAAGTCGACTTCCCGCCGCAAGACATCATCTTCGATCCCAATATTTTAACGGTCGCCACCGGCATGGAAGAACATAACAACTATGCCGTCGACTTCATCAAAGCCACCGAATGGATTAAAAACAACCTACCTCACGCCAAAGTCTCTGGCGGCGTATCCAACATCTCTTTTTCCTTCCGCGGTAACAACGTCGTGCGCGAAGCCATGCACTCCGCTTTCCTCTACCACGCCACTCGCGTCGGCATGGACATGGGTATCGTCAATGCCGGCATGCTGGAAGTCTACGACGAAATTCCCAAAGACTTGCTCGAACACGTTGAAGACGTTCTCCTCAATCGTCGCGGTGACGCCACCGAACGTCTACTCGATTTTGCAGAACAATTCAAAGGTCAGGGCGGTAAGAAAAAAGAAGTCGACCTCAGCTGGCGGGAGACCCCCGTCGAGAAGCGACTCGAACACGCACTGCTCAAAGGTATCACCGACTACATCGACGAAGACACCGAAGAAGCCCGTCAGAAATACGATCGCCCGTTGCATGTGATTGAGGGTCCACTCATGGATGGCATGGGCATCGTTGGCGACCTCTTCGGCGCGGGAAAAATGTTTCTGCCTCAGGTCGTAAAAAGTGCCCGGGTCATGAAAAAATCGGTCGCGTATCTCACTCCATTCATGGAGGAAGAGAAAGCAAGAACGGTTGCGGAAGAAAGCGCTAAACTCATAGCCGAACAACCGGAGCTTACCCAAGAAGAAGCCGAGAAGCTTGTCGAGCAGGAAAAGAAACAAGGTGTCTTCGTCATTGCCACAGTGAAAGGTGATGTGCACGACATTGGAAAAAATATCGTAGGTGTAGTGCTAGCTTGTAACGGATTTGAAGTGATCGATCTGGGCGTCATGGTTCCATGCGAAAAAATCCTAGCCGCCGCCAACGAACACAACGCCGATATTATCGGTCTGAGTGGACTCATCACTCCGTCGCTAGATGAAATGATCCACGTTGCCAGTGAAATGGAAAAGGCCGAAATGAAACAGCCACTGCTTATCGGAGGAGCAACCACCAGCACGGCTCACACCGCAATCAAGATCGCTCCAAAGTTTTCCGGCCCTACCGTGCATGTTGTTGATGCATCCCGTAGTGTTCCAACTACCACTGCTTTACTTTCCAAAGAGCAACGTGACGCCTTCATTAAAGAAAACGAAGAGAAGCACGCCAAAGCCAAAAAACGCCATGAAGAAGGAAAACAAAATAAGGAAACCGTCACCCTGGAAGAAGCGCGTGCTAATTCCTTCGACGGCGATTGGGAAAATTACAAACCTCCGAAACCTTCCTTCACCGGCATCCGTACGATTAGCACTGAAGAAGGTGTTTGTGCCACCTGTGTTCCTGAACCAATCCGAAACGGTCTCGGAAAACCAGATGCAGATCATCATTCCGAAATTACCCTAAAAACAATATCCAAATACATCGACTGGACCCCGTTCTTCCACACCTGGGAAATTCGTGGTGTGTGGGATCGCCAGAACCAGAGGTTTAAATCCCGATATGAAGAAACCGCCGAAGAGGCGAGTAAGCTCTACGTAGAAGCTAACGAGCTCATCGAAGAAATCATCGCAGAAGAAAAATTCATCGCTCGAGGTGTTTACGGCCTCTGGCCAGCCAACAGCATTGGCGACGACTTCGAAATCTATCTGGACGAAACACGTAGCAAAACGCTCTGCACGTTTCATACCCTCCGCCAGCAGATCAAAAAAACTACCGACAAACCCAACGTTGCACTTAGCGATTACATTGCCCCCAAAGATAGCGGGCTCACAGATTACTCAGGTGGATTTGCGGTAGGAATCTTCGGTGCCGACGAATGGGCCGAAGAACTCGAGAAAGATAATGACCCGTATAAAAGCATCATGATCAAAGCGGTCGCCGACCGCTTTGCCGAAGCGTTTGCCGAACTTCTCCACCACAAAGTGCGTTGCCTGTGGGGCTATGAAACCGAAGATGAGCTTACCGATGATCAGCTCATCCACGAAAAATACCAGGGCATCCGCCCAGCTCCGGGTTATCCCGCCCAACCCGATCACACAGAAAAAGACATCCTTTTCGAGTTGCTCGATGCCCCTAAGCATTGCGGCGTTCAACTGACCGAAAGCAGAGCCATGTTCCCCGGTGCTGCCGTTAGTGGCATCTACTTCAGCCACGAAAAAAGCCATTACTTCGCGATCAGTGATCTTCAAAAAGATCAGGTCGAAGACTATGCGAAACGCAAAGGGCAAACGATTGAAGAGGCCTCCAAGTGGCTAGGACCCTGGCTCGGGTATTAGCATCCAGCGGCTGGTGTTTCTTTAGAGTCACTGCAGCGCCCAAATCCAGCGGCTGCCTGATGAAGAAGAATCGTTCGATCATTTGGCTACGGGCGAATCGCTCTCCGGCGAGACTCTTCTCAGGTCATCCTCATCCAGAAAGCCTTTTTCCCGGTAACACGTTACCAACTCGTTCAAACACTCGTAGCAAAGGCAGTCCTGGTAGACGATCTCAATGGAATGAGCCACCTCGACCGGCACGTCAACTTCAGAACACTTGCAGTAGACAATATTGTTCATCATACACGTGAAATCTTTACCGCACCGCGGACAGCTTTTCCTCTCGTGTTTTTCCTCTTGGGTTCGCGACATAATCTTCCATAACGATACAACACCAGTGACATTAATCAAAATTGCGGATCACGAAGGAAATGAACGATATTAGAACGTGTAGCCCAGTCTTAGACTAAGGGAATGAGCCAAGCTGCGACTTCTTCCAAGTTGGGAATCCCATTGAACCGAACAATGCCATTGCTCATAAGCGCTCATCTGAACCCCTGCTCCCAGACTAAACCAATCCTGCCCCGGCCGCAGGTTATCTTGAGAAAATGTGACATTCGGTGCGGAAACACTCGCTACTTGCACCCGGCCAGCACCGTTTAAATGTTTCCGCTCCCAACCAATGTTAATGTTTGGCAACTAGGTCCAGTCCACTATCTGCACTCACTGCTAGACCTTGCGCCCTCTGGGTCAATGACAAAGCAACGAGAAATAACGGCAACTCAAACAATCGAATAAATAGTGACGAACCAACCAGATTCCAAACCCGATAGAATCAAACTCGTAATCAGGAAATGCTTCTGCCTGTAACTTAGCTCCTAAGCACAACACTCCATTAACGCAGCTCGAATCGTGTCCTCTAAAACCTCACCACGACTAATCCAGTCAAGCTTGCTTGTCTTTGCATCTGACATAGCCCGCACTTGACAATCGCCTTCTGCAATCTCAAACAATCGCCACCCTCGATCGGTTGGCAACAATGCTTTAAAGCGCAGAACTTCTGCATCGCCTACGCCTTCACGACTCCACTGCTCCAGGCGTTCTCGAAATTTATCTTCCGACATCGGAGCAATATTCTCGTCCGCAAATCCTCCAGACGCTTCGTGATGATGGTGCGGCACGTCGACAGTTTTCACTTCATTGGAATCCAATCGCGTCAAATCAAATACCTCTTTCGTTAACCGACCAAAACTAGTTTCGACAACCTGCATCTTCGACGGCTGCAATCGCCCCGTCCACTCACGAAAGTGCGCCTGCTCTTCGGCACTAGCTTGATCCATTCGATTTCCTACGAGGACATCGGCGTAATCAACCAACGAAGTCATAAATGGCACGCCTTGATAATGTCGTTCCTGAGTTCGTTTCGGATTGATGAGAGTAATCACGGGCCGCAAATCGATGGGATACTTTTCCGACAGCTTTTGCAGATACGGAATCAGATCGGGCAAAACGGCCAGGCCACTCGGCTCAATAATGATTCGCTTAATCTTGGAATTCTGAAGAGCCGCCTGAATCACATCGCTCATCTCTTGCATAGACGAGCAACACAGGCAGCCTCCTTTAATATTCGACACTTCTAATTCGCCCGAAGTATCACGAAAGATCTCAGCATCCAACCCCGTCTGCCCAAAATCGTTCACAATCACGAGCGTCGAAGAAACGTCTCCCAAGATTTCCAAACAGGAAATAATCGTGGAAGTTTTCCCAACCCCCAACGCGCCCGCAATCACATGACATGAAACTCTGTTTTTTTTGGTCGGCATATCTTTAAATACTCGCATAAAAAATCCATAGAACAAGTGAGTGCACAAGATTCTTCGAGTAGATTTGATCTTCGATTCGCATTTGTTGTATCGACAAGTCTTATACTCTTTCGAGGAGGGTCTTTCCTGGACTCCATCTTCCTTGAACTAGGACCGTTTTTGCATCAGACGGAATGCCTCTTTCATTTCGGTTTAGCTGACCAATCGCTAAATCGACAGCAGCCGATCCAATCGCTTCATAATTTTGGTAGATTCCCGAGGTTCCTTTTTCGGATTGATTCAACTTACAGAATGATACGAGTTGAAGCGTTTGAGGAATAGCGACACCTTCTTCTCGAAACCATTCCTGAATCCGAGGGCTATCACTAGTGAGCACTCCGTCGGGTTGGTATCGCCGAAACCATTTAAGTAGTTCAGCTTTTTTAAGTGTTGGTGGAATAAAAGGCGGAATCCTATTTTTGAAGGGAACTTGAGCTTGATAGGTAGCGTTCCATTTGGGCGGCTTTGGTTAAACCATTCTATAAATGCCTTCATCTCAGCAGGAACTCGCAGGGACGGCGGCACTTAAAAATGTATCTTCTCCTTACCGACGATTCCAGAAACCACTTGCATCGGTTCAGAATGAGCTCTCCAAACGCCTGACTTAATGTATACATTTCCTTTCATGAGCATCCTATGCTAGGCAAACAACATTTTCTGTGATAACCTCCCAGAATAGCTCTCTCTCACTGAAAGCATCAGCTCCGATATGCCTTGGGCGCGTTTATCTTGCACTGAAATGGTTTTAGGGTTAAGCCCAAGTTGATTGCGTACCGACGATATGACATCCTCTCGGCTAAGGTATTCGCCTTCAATTTCAGAGGTTTTAGTGGCCTCGATCACTATTGTGTCGATCACCGCTTCGGATTGGAGTCGATTCGGCAGCGCCTTCAATAGTCCCGATATATGGTCAATGCGCTCTGAGTAGGTAAAGAGCAGATCTTGAACTTTTTCGATATCATATCGAAACTGCGGTTAGTCCTTTTGGTCCCAACTGTACACTACAACCCAAAGGTATCAGTTAATCGGCTCAAATAGATAATAAAAACGAGCCAATTATTTCCCCTAATCGGCTCACCCAAGCTATTTACCGTTACTTGGAACGACCTCTGTATAATAAAACGCCCTCAGCAAGAGGGCGCTTTTGTCTGTCTGGTTTTTAAACTAATTACTTGCTAGACTCTTCTACTGTTCTCAACCGGGCAATATTGTAGATGAGTAATCCGTATCCACATTTAGCGGCGATATCAGCGATACTATAGCCAACTTGGAGAAACACTTCAGAAGATCCACCCGCGCAGCCGTAGAACGGAGCCATGTAGGCGATTGGGTAGAATCCCCAAGTAAATAGTGTCAGTAATCCTGCATTTCTCAAAAGGACTGCGATTTCGGGGGAAGCTTTTCCTATCGAGACCTTTAAGTGTTTGAATACTGTAACGAGAATGTAGACAAATGGAATCGTGCTTAATAACCCCCAAAGTCCACGGTTGGAAAAGAGTGAAGTGCTTTCACGGTCGATTTCTCCGGGATATCCCAAAACAATCATCAGGAAGGCAGCAACTCCTAACTTGGCAATGAGGGACTTCGTTAACTCTTTAGTAAGCCCTAAAACCAACACCAACTCGACCATAAGAAGTGGAACTGTTAACAACCAGTCGACGTAGCGGTAGGCATCGTTAAATGGCTTACCGGTAGCAACATAGGCATCACCTGCCGCATTGATCGCATAAGCCCCTTCCCAACTTCCAAAGATGCGGACATAATGATATCCGGCAATGAATACAACGAGGGATGAAGCAATCACCGACCCGCGATATTTGATGGAGATTTCGTTTTTGGTGAGGACAAAAAAGACAAACGATGCAAACATGCATGCGATCGTCAATGACAACATATTATAGACAAGATCGTATTGTCCAATGGTTAATTCAGGCATAGTTTTTTAAGGATTCAAATTAAACTAACCCTCATCGTAACTTTCGCAAACTTAAGCTTCATTTTTTTGAATTTTTTTTCCGAATCATATAGCAAATCACGGCATGAGGTCCTGTCAGCCCCCATAAAATGCAAAGATATGATCCAACCATTGAGAGCATGTCTGAGGTCCACTGCAGGGCCCATACGTACTGGCCAACAACAAACATGATTCCTAACATAGTGAATGGAGCCGCTGCTCTATAAAACGCTAGCCAGGAGATACTAGCATCTCGCCTTTTTATTGGTTTACCCAAAAGTTCAGACATTACCCGAATATGTCTTAACGAGTGCCAAAACATGAAATACACCCCGATAGAAGCCAGCGGTGGCAACAACATAAAAAGAGCGATTAAACCGATATCCTGTCGGAACCAGCTTGCCACTGGATAGATTTCGGAACTTTTGAGCACATTGATCCAATGCGCGATTCCTAAGACCACCAGTCCAATAAACACCCCCATTGTTACTCTCGTATCTTGCAAAAATACGAATGATTCTGATCCACCGGCGATCCGAACCGCTCCGGATAACACCTGGGCATAGTGATCAGGATTTGTAAACAAGGGAACGATCATCGGCAGAGCACCGCGCCAATAGAGAAATGTGCTTGGAACCGAATTACCGAGATGGCGCTCATAGGTTGTATCCCCGTCACCCCAATGTGCCCAAGTTAACAGAATTAGGCCACCAACCGCCACCAACGGAACGGTCATCCAGAATAAAACAAGTGTGCTTCCCAACAGAAGATAGATGATGATAAATAGCCCTAGGCTTGGGAGGGTTATCGACTGATCTTTCAATCGAAAGTAAACCAGATGATCTAGCGCTCCGTGCGGCATTCCTAAAAGGATTAGGCTCAACAGAAAAAGCCCGACCGACCAGGATAGCACATCAAGTGGTAACCACGGAATCTGCACGCAGTCCCTTTCCACGACAAACCCAACGACTCGCTGCTTGGTAGAACAAAATCAAGCCCTGCACAACCAGGAGATTAGTCAGCAAAAAGAAAACGGCTTCTTCGATTGGCAAGGTGATGAGCATCCATCCAGTGCTTGTTTTGGGCATAATCAGCCAAATTCTCCATTCGATCGCAATCAAATCGACTACCCAAAGATAGATTGTTGGGATCTTAACGGATGCAATGAGTAGTGATCGAAAATCCCATAGAGTCCCTCCACCATAAAACCACTGAAACGCAAGCACTGGGCAGGCCCAGGCAAGAATGAGTCCGAGGTAAGTAAACCGCTCGGGAAACGCCACCAAGCAGGCGACTCCGAATAAAGAAAGTAAAACGAACACCCCCCCTCCGATCCAGGCGGGCTTAAGGCGCTTCAAAGGACGGTTAAACTTTGTAAGACTGAGGCCTTGTCGCCCAGCAAAAAGCAAAAGAAACGACCCGGTCATAATCGGCTGCAGAATAAAAAATGCATACTCTTCGATAGGCACATAACCAATTACCCATGACTCGAGAACTCGCCCCTCTCCGTAGGTCCAAATCTGCGAGGCCACCAGGTAGTTATCCCAAGGAGTGGTGTAGGCAAAGGCAATCAACGCCAAAACCGCGATTCCTGATTTTTGAAAAGGAATGTCGGTCACCCGTTCGTGTCGACGTAGGTACCACACTACAACGATCACGGGGAGGATAAAGACAAGGTGAAAGTAGAGGTAGGTCATTCCAATCGAAAAAGAAACATACTATATAATTTAATTGTCTCAAGTGATTCAAGCCAGGCTCTGATTCAAGCACCTCTAGGCTTAATTTTTCAGTCCCTATTAATAGCTTCTTACCACCTAGGAACATTTAAGTCATAATTAAAATACATGCCTCTAAGACAGAATTGAACTACTTGAAAACTAAAGAGTGCAATGACAATCAATATTTAAGCAGCCTAACTTCTTATTAATGTTATTCTTCGTCAATCAACGATCTTGCGAATCTGGAGGCCTAATTTTTTGGGAAAGCCGTAATAAGCTCTGAGGTTCCCGGCTCAACACTAATCAAAATCTTCTTTTCTCCCCGGGTACCAATCACGCGCCCCATATCAACTACGTAGTTTCCTGGCCGACCCGAGACCGGTGGCCCCCTCTTTTTCCAGGCCTCGTCTAGAAGTGCTGGAACTTCTTTAACATCTCGAACATTAAACAAGCTCTTACCCGGATACTTCGGATTCTTGATGCCGTGTTTGAGGATATGCCTCAACCGGTTTTCGTGAACGCCCTGTTTCCCACGGTAAATCAGCCCTTCTTTAGAGACCCATCTCCCCGCACCTTTGTATTCCAAATGGGGCATCCCGTCGACGGCTCGACTTAGTGTCTTTTTCCAAAATGTCTTCTTAAGCTTATCGACTGCTTTGCGATAAAGACTCCCATTTCCCCCGATAAGCGCGACTGCACTGAGGAACCTCCCATCTGCGCCAATGGTGTCGCCTGTTATCAGATCACGACCGGTAACAAGTTCATAAAGATCTCGAGCATCGTTAACAAAAGGAGTTAAAGAGGTCCCTACATCTAAGCCTTGATCAAAGAGTTCCGTAAGCGTTTTTGCCAAGTTCAGGCTTCGATTGAGTTGAGCTGTACGGACCGCTACATTTTCATCGGCTCGAATCAACGCTTCCGTAATCCCATAAAGGGCATCCAGCGACTGCGCACTGAAGACTGCTTCTGGATTCTTAGCGAGATCAACTCCTGAGGTGTACTGGTTTAGGTGGATAACCAGTTTCTCCATTAGGCTTTGATTGGCGTTCGAAAGCTCTAGACCACTTGGCGTCTGGTAGGAGCTATAGAGTTTCCCCAGCGTTTTTTGTGCTGAGTCAAAATACATCTGAGCATAAGGACCAAATTCCTGGCGCACTTGATCGACGTATCCTCCGGTTAGACGGTGACTTGTACTGAGACTACCCACCGCTCCACTGGGTTGCTTAATAACGATGACTACTCCAACCCGCAAACAATCGTAGTGCCCTATTTTAGGGCTATAGCAACTCGCGGGTCTCGGGGTTGTAACATTGATTCTTAGAATATTATGCTTGGAGTAGTCTTTCGCAGCCTCAAGGGAAGGCACCCAGACCTCTGAGACGAGTAAAATAAAGAGAACCGGGCATACCCATGAATTTAGACTCGAAACGACCGAGCTAACAAAGCTTGGTTGTCGC
>JBCCKK010000059.1:0-13433 GCA_039027395.1 Verrucomicrobiota bacterium
ACGGTGATGAGTCATGAAATTCGAACGCCGCTCAACGGGGTAATTGGCATGGCGGAGCTTCTATCACTGTTAAGAAATCGCTTTTTGCTTTAGTAGCAGCCTCCGCACTTTTTAGTGCTTCCTTGAGCTCGTGGGTCCGGGCGGCAACCTGTGCTTCAAGAAGTTCGGCCTGGTCTTTGAGTTTTAGATTCGCTTGATAGAGTTCGAGACTTTTAGCTTCGAGCAGTTGCTCTGCTTCCTTCCGGGCAGTTCGCTCGCGTTTAGCACGCCGGGCGAAACGCGCTAATTCGTCTGGTTCAGAGTTCATGCCTTACTCAAGGTGAATCGGACGGGGCTTCCTTCCTGGTCTTCCAAGTCCTCGCGCTTGACGTGAATGGACTCTCCAAAGTGAGTAATACACTGTTCGATCAAACCATGAGCAAGATCTCCCAAATGGCGCTCGGAACGATAGATCATAATCAGTGTATCTCTATCAGGTCGTTCCACATCAAACTTTGGCAACTGCGCATCAGGATAGAGCTTTTTAACCTCTGCATGAATGATGTCTTCAATTCCCTCAAGGAAGTCCATGCAAGAGTTCACGCCCTCTAAGAAACTTGGGTAGAGAACCGTAAACCTTCCAAAAAGATAGAGCCCAAACACATGAATCAATTCGGGTGTTGATTGACCTGTTAGCTCGGAAAGTCTGACAATCAGAGTTACCATCTCTGAGTGATCATAGGTGCCGACAGCCGTATAAGTTCCACCAGAGGGTAAATCGCAAGAGTCCAAAAGTTCGTCAGCGATTTCATCCGAAAATTGATCTTCTACCATTTCCAAGAATTCGGTAAAAACAACCCCCTTCATACTCAAAAATTACCTAATATTGTTTTAGCATACAACTGAAATCATATCTGCGGAAGTTCGGCATTTGCTTTCTTTGCATCTTTGTGAACCCAATAGGCTGCAATCATCATTCCCATGCATATATGGTTGAGAAAAAATAGAGGACTTTGTCTAAAGCCTAGTTGTAAGGCATTTTGCAAATGTCCTGCGAGCGTTGCAGATACAGCTGCACACGCCATGGTGTGGTAAATCGAACTTCGCTCAAAAATCACAAATGGAATAGACACTTGGTAAAGCCGGATCCAAAAAAGAACAAAAACAACGAGACCCGGCCAACCAAGTTCACCTAAGGTTAGAAACCAAAGATTGTGAGGCGGAGTTCCAGGGGGTAAACTTTCGTCAATAATTTCAGCATATTTTTCAAACGACCACGCAGAAAAGTTTCCAGCTCCGACCCCCCAAGCATAGTCTTCGGCCATGAGCTTCGCTTGATCATTATATTTTCCTCGATACTCCAGATCAGAAGCGGCGTCTTGTTCACCAAAGAAGCGATTCATCAAGGTATCTGCTGCTAAGGCGAGCATGAAGGTTCCCATCACACCGCCTAGAAGAACGAGTAACGTATTCTTCAAGGAAATGTTGCGCAAACTCAGAAACGTAAACGCTAGCCCCATTCCAGCCGCCATTGCCATCAATCCACCTCGAGAGATCGTCATGAGAACACAGAGCGCAGCACAACCGGCCGGAAAGAGATAACCAAAGAAGCTCTTGATCCACTCGCGTGTTGAAACTGCACAGGCAAAAAGGAGCGTCGCCATCAAAGCCATGTAAGTCGCCAGTGTATTTGGATGCCCCAGGGTTGCCTTCACTCGATTGATACCTAAGAGATATCGATCTCGTAGCACAATGTAAGTCAGATAGAGCACTGTTATGACAAGCCCCCATATAATCGCTCGCATTGCTTTAGGATCTCGACCCAGGTTTGCCACCACCCAAAACACCAAAATTCCTCTTAGAATTTTTGTTATCTCGAAAAGAGGGTAGAGATTCGTTTCGAATTGACTGTAAGGGATATAGGTCGCTTTTGCCGAAACGGGGAGTGACTCTACTGCGGTTATCCATCCAAAGATCGCTATAAACAAATAGAGAAAATAAATCCCAAACGTAGGAGGAAACCAATAAACCTTGATTTTCTTGTCAAAGATCAGAGAGAAAAACAAAACCCATGCACATAGATCTGCTAAACTAATTTCGATACCCCGCGTCATCGCTCGATAGAACTCACGAGAAAAGAAATTGATTCCAACTAGGTCAGGTTCGGCGGTGCACCAAACCATTACTCCAAGTGTTAGATAGCGGAGAAACGGAATTCGAATACATAGCAAAGTCCCCAACGGAATACCCGTGAGAAATACGGCCCAAAAAATTATAAATTTAGGCTCCATATTTTAGATCGACTTAAGGCTCGCCTACTCCAATCGTAGTATCGACTGTTTGCGCCTCATCTCCGAGCACTGCTCGACGTCCTTCGTTTGCCGCAATCGTCCGAGTCGTCACACCAATCACAGCATCGATATATCGTTCAATTCGTTCCCAAGGACTGCGCGGCACCCATACGATATCTCCCGGTCTTAATGGAATGTCTCGCTGTTTCCCTTTAACAATATTGTCATAGTTAACAATGGCCACTTTCGGATCTTGCAAACTACCCCGAATCACCAGCATGCGTTGATAGAATGCTCCAGGAAGTGGCCCTTCAACTTCTGCCAGCGCTCCAATAATTCCCAAGTTTTCTTTGTACCCCACAGACTTCGGTCGTCGCACGGCTCCCAGAACAAAAACCTCCTGATTAGTAACGGAAGGAAGATAGATATAATCATCTGATTGAAGCATGATATTCTGCGACATATCTCCATGTAAAACGAGCGCTTCAAAATCTACTGGAAGCATCTTACCATCTCTCATAATGAAACTGTGCGAAAGGTCAGCCATCTGAATCGTAGTTCCTGTCGCCCGCGAAGTTAGAATACCTCCACCCGTTGAGATCGCATCTATCAGCGACATTTCCTGCGTTAACGGGTAGAGCCCTGGAGTCGATACGTTTCCGAGCACCCAGATTCGCTTACTCTTGATTTCACTTAACGTAATACTAACAATCGGACTTCGGTAGTATTTTCTCAGTTGAGCTTCGAGCTCGTTCTGTAGCTGCTTAATGGTCTTGCCCTCAGCCAGGACACCTTCCGCTAAGTCATAATACACCATGCCATCCGGCATAATGAATGTGGAAGCTATCGACTCAGGATGCCCGCTAATTTCCAATTTGATTTGATCACCCACCCCCAATAGATAAGGCCTCTCATTAGGGGCCAAGAGTTCTGGAGATGGCTTACGTTCTTTTTTAACTTGGGTAAACTCTGCGGCTTCATACGTCGAAGGATCATGCGGATCAAAGATAGGGCCTGTTCCAGCACAAGACGCAAAAAGTGCAACTCCACACGCTAGGTAACGATGCAAATTGGGATTAGTTGTTGTTGTCATCTGCCCAATCTGTATCCGGTAGGAGACGGCGATTGATGATCGCCGGAATATTTGCATTCGTCCACGTGGAAGCTGCCGTCTCCATAAAAGTCAACGTGGCACGATCGATAATATCTTCCAGTTTCGCCCAAGGTCGATTACTGACGTAAACGATATCCTTTGGCTCCAGCTTAAATGATTTCTCCTTCCCATTCAGGATTGCCTCCATATTAACCACATGCACTTTGGGTTTACTGAGGCTTCCTCGAACAACTAATACTTTTTCACGATACGCTGTTGGCAGAAAACCGCCTCTCTTGGAAATGGCCGTAACAACAGTGGCTCCAACAGAGAACCCTTGAAACCCGGGGGAGGCAACCGCCCCCAACACGTAATAATCATTGCTAACAGAGGACGCTAAGAAAATATAGTCTCCTGGCTCCAGAGGAACATTTTGCGCCAGATCGCCTTGAAGGAAGAGTTCCGAAAAATTAACCGGGAGACGCTGCTTGTTCCGCACAATAAAGGAACGTTCATAGTCTGCGAGTTCGACCGCACGATGTTCGAATAGACCGATTTCAATCCCTTCCGAACGAGCAATGGCTTCAATCAAAGTCATCGGACGATCGAGCGGATAAACACCGCGGCGTTTCACTTTCCCTAAAATCGTATAACGCTTACTGTTGAGCGAATAGGGCACCATAATCACCTTAGGTGCTCGATAAAACTCTCGAAGAGCATCCTCAAGAGCCTGGCGCGCCTCATCAATGGTTAAGCCGGCAACCGGAAAGTTGCTGACTTCGAGATACGTAATATACCCATCGGGAGTCACTGCAATTCGTTCTCGGCGACTCTTCGGTTTGCCAAACATGCGAATTTCCAAAACATCACCCGCACCCAATTCATATCGCGTTCTCCAAGACTCCGATGACTCTTCTAGTGAAGGCGTCCCTTCTTCTAGCGTCTGTTCTTCATCATCTTGTCCCCAAACGATCAAGGGGACGAAAATGAGGCATAGGAAAAACCTTACCATAGAGAAAATGCAGGCACCTGATTGAGGGCTAACAGTTTAGGTTTAACCTGGGATATGCTACGTAACAGTATCGCATGCTCTTTCCATGAATTCCGAGCTAGAGAGCTCGGATCTGCCATAATTGTAAGTGAAGAAGTCGAACCAATCATCGTGGAGTAAGGTTCCTCTAGATGGGTTGCCATTCGAATCCAGACAACAGCGCCTCGTCGATTGATTTGATCAATCTCATAGAATAGGTGATCCACTTCTTTAAGAGTCATGGATGAAGCATTCTTCTGGTAATAGGAGATGCCTCTTTTGATTTCAGAATTCCTTTCAAATCGATGGAAAGACTGGCCATACGTTAAAAATGGAACTGTAAGATCAAAAAGGATGACTTGATCGACCAATTGATTGCTTCGCTCGAGAACCCACTGCCAGACAGCTGTCTCTTCAGGAAGGTTTTCCGGAATCCATACCGCATGCGGTTGCTGCTGGATCTGTTTGCCCATCCAATGTCCCCACATCAAATTTTGCTGCGCTGCAGGAATCGCATCAAAACCTTGAGGAGTTATACAAGCGCAGTAGGAGCTTCCGAAAACATATTCTAATTCTTTTGCCGTTTTAAGTTTCGGAGAAAACAGTTCCAACGCAATGAGAGAGACAAACGCTAAGCCACCAAAGAAAACTCCGAACACGCCTCCTGCTAGCGCAGTTTTGACGGTTCGATCACTCGTGTGCACTTCTTGAGGCGTTGCAAGAGCCAACACATTCAAATATCCCGGAGCTTTGTTCTCAAACAAGCGAGCTTCTTGTAATCGACTAAATAACAATTCTCTTGCACTTAAGAGAGACCGCTTTTGCTCGAGAAACTGTTGATACACCATCGATTGCTCGGGAATATCCTTGAGTCGGTCACGACTTGAACTAACGAGTCGCTCAAGCTCGTCACGTTGGTGAGTGAGTAGCTTCTTCTGATTCTCAAGTTGCATTAATTCGAGATACAGCGCATCACTGATACCCGTTCCGGTAAACGCATCTTCCTTGATCTGATCGGACTCTTGTTCATCACGAATCTGCTTTTCCAACTGAGCAATGTTATCTGCTGCCTCGATCACTAGAGGATTCGTTTCAGTATATTTAGAAAGTAACTCTTTGTACTCTTCTTGAATTTTTCTTAGTTGTTCAACAGTAGGGCTCTGTTGTCTCAATGCCTGGCGCATGGCTCCAATCTTTGCATCTATGGATTCCAACTCGATTCGAGCGTTGTGAAACTCAAGTTCCAGTCCGGTCAATGATCTTAGATAGGCCTCAATTTCTTTTTCAGGATTAACTGTTCCGTTCCGCTCGATCTGTTCAAGAATCTTCCTTTCGATTTGCGCCACTTGAAGATCCATTCCACGGATTTGTTCTTCGAGATAGACTCGAATACTTCGACTTTCCTTTGCCTGGAGTTCCCGGGTGTAGTTAACAATCTCTTCGGCCCAGTAGTTAGCTAGACTCGCGGCTGCTTCTTGTCCACGTGTTGTCCAAACAGTTAGCCCCATTAGGTCCGTTTTTCTTTCCTCCTTGAATTCAAACGATGATCGCAGAGTGCCCACAGGAATCTTTGATCGATCTGAGACTCGCTTAATTGCTGAATAGGAACTCGCTGCGGAAATCAAGGTTGCGGGCTTTAGTTTAGGCGGAGCATAAGCTTCTCCAAGACGGCCTGCTCGAAAAACAGAAGAGAACTGTTTCTTCACCAATCGAACCTTCACTGTATAGACGGTCTCCGTCTTCCAGAGGCCCAGCCCAATACCGGCAACAAACCCTAAGATCCCGGCAACCAAAACCACCCACCAGAATTTCCTAAATAAAGGAAGAAACCGCCAGGGGTCAAAGGCGATCATTGCCAACGGGTTGAAAGCTGGAGCCTCTTCTTTTGCTTCAGATTTCGCCTCGGGAGCTTCGGGCCTAGCTACCGTCGCAGGAGACCGAGCTGTCGGATTCATGGGATCCCAATCTCCCACTTTCAACTCTCGGTTCTCTGCCATAATTCCAACCTCAATTATCCCAACACAGGAAGTCTCATTTGCGGATGATGCCTTTGCAGATCTCGTGCGACCGTCATAATATCGTCTGCAGAAATCTGACGTGTTCCTCGCGCTGATGCATCTTCCATCGCCAACTTTGCCAATCGATTGATTTGCCGAGGGACTCCTTCGCTTGCATCATACATCAAACGCGCGGCATCTGGATGAAACAGGTCCTTGCGTAAAGAACCGGCCACCGAGAGTCGATGCTCTAAATAAGGCGTGACATCGGATGACTCAAGTGACTTTAGATGAAATCGCAAACTGATTCTCTGATCTAAAGATGGAATGTCACCCACAAGACCGCGTAACTCTGGCTGTCCAACCAAAATGATAGAAAGCTTGTGCCCGCCATTCCCATTAAGATTCGTCAGTCGACAAACTCGGGACAGAGTTTCCCGCTCCATATCTTGAGCCTCATCAAACACCAATATCATATGTCGATTATGTGTTTCTCGGACCTGAGCAAGGCTCGATGCAAACAATTCGTAAAGCTCGGCAAAGTCTGCGATTTCTGTGTGCTCGGAAAGTCCAAGACTATTTAGAATCCGCTTCAACATCGCTTCGATGCTAAAAAATGAGTTCTCGAAAAAGATCGTTAGGAAGCGGGAATGATCCAGATTAGAAATGTATCGATTTAGAGTCATGGTTTTCCCGCAACCAATCTCGCCTGTTAACATTCCAAGAACCATCGACTGCTGTTCTACGAGATAGCGAAGTCGAGCAAGAGCTTCTCGGTGGCATGAACTTTCGTAGAAAAAACGACTGTCGGTGACGCTTTCAAACGGGCGCTCTTCCAGTTGCCAATGCTCGAGAAACGATGTCATAGACCGACGACGTTTTTTGATGGTAAAGAGTCTTTAGGCATTTGGCAATGACTCTGACACGTTAGGTTGAGAGAACTTGTTCATAAACATCGATGGTCCTCTTTGCACATATCGACCAGGAAAACGGCGTCGCATGCTCTAGACCGCGAGCCATCATTTCGGCACGTTCTTTCGGCTCCCAGGCGGCCACTTGCTCTAGAGCACTGCTCATAGAATCCACACGGTCTGGATTTACAATAAGAGCAGCTGCCCCCAGAATTTCTCCCAAAGATCCTCGATCGGAAGAGACTACGGGACACGCACAAGACATGGCTTCAATTGGAGGAAGGCCGAACCCTTCAAACAAAGACGGATAAACGAGAGCTTCTGCCTGACCGTACCATCGAGGAAGAACATTATCATCCACAAATCCTAAAGAATGAATTCGAGAACTGTATTTGGATGCTGCTCGGCGTTCGTGAATAACATCAGCCCCATGCCAATCAGCTCCTCCAAAGACAAGGTGGTGAGGTGCATTCGGGCAGGCTTCCATAAATGTGTCAAACGCTTCGATAAGTCGTACATGATTTTTGGCAGGATGTTCTAATCGAGCGAGATAGATAAAATAGGGAGCTTTCTTCCCAAAGTTAGTTTCAAATACCGAAGGTTCGAGCTTGGGTGTGGGAACAAACCGTTCTTCATCGATACCATTCCAAATAACGCTGATTTTTGCAGGCTGAACGTTACAAAACCTCTCAACATCTTTCGCCGTTGACCGGCTTACCGTGATGACGCGATCTGTTCTTGATGCAAGAAAGGGGACCACGCGTCTTCCGTAGAACATTCTGAGTGGATCATATTTTTTTCTTAGATGAAACGGAGCCATGTCGTGAATTGTGACAACCTGAGGGCAAGGACAAGCAGCAACGATTCGTCGATAGCTCGGTATATGCACGAGATCTACCGAATATTTTCTCAACAGTCTGGGGAATACCGTTTGATGCCAGAAAATATTAGGAACAGCCGGTCGAAACTTTTCGGAAATCGGATGCCATTCGCAGAACCTAGACCAGCTCTCAAAAAGACTTTCATCCTCTTCTAATCCAAATAGGTGAACCTCTGGCGGATGCTCCATTTTGGCCATGCCCTTGAGCAGGCCAAATACATATGAAGCAACTCCAGACTTTCCCCGTTGAATGACCGATACTGAAAGAGCAAGTTTCATTTGTCTCCTGTTATTGGCAGTGTAAGACCGAATCCAGCTTGGATAGGTTGATTACATTGCGCACATTGTCGTTTGCATTGAGAATCAGAAGGTCACTTTCACTTCGCGAGGCTACGAGCTTGTGGGTTCGAATGAGGCACGAAAGGCCTGTACTGTCCATGAAGTCAACATTGATCAAGTCCAGCTTAAGCCGTCGAGCATCCGGCTTATTAAACCACGCAGTCTCGATCTCTTCGAATTGATCGTTCGCCCGTGATGCTCGAAGATCTCCATTTAGAGTCATCGCCAATTCGCTGTTGAGAATAAAAACTTCAGAACTGTTTTTAGACTGCCTTGTCAAAAATACCTCTAATTCATGTTGGGTATCAATGATATGAAAAACTCGATCGAGAAATACGGACCTTAGAAGACTCTTGATAGCTTTCGAAGGTCGAAACAATGTGAGTGTACCTCCAAGCCGAGAGCATCTTTGGTGTATACACGCCAAAAAACCGAGGCCGGTACAATCGACCAACCAAACCTTTGAACAGTCGTAGATACAATGTGGCATTTCATCGGTTGGCTCTATTTTTCTGATCTCATTTTTCTCTATTTTCGATGCAGTAATTTCTGGAGGGAGTCGTGTTAATTTAGAGTCATTAACGTGCTCTAGTGTTTCTTCTCTAATTCTATTTTGATAAATAAATAGCCTACGCAGATTTTGTCTCTGACGGTGCACAGTTTTGATAAAGAATATCAGATCACTACCATAGCGTTTGACCATTCTTTTGGGCTCTTGCAACATCCGATAAAGCCACTCTAAGCCCGTTTTTTGCATCCATTTGGGAGCTCTAGAAAACTTACCTGCGACGAAGTCTAAACTTGCTCCAATTCCAATCGAAACGAATGCCCCCGTTTTTTGAAAATGCATTGCTATCCACTTCTCCTGCTTTGGGCAACCCATCGCCACCAGCAATAAATCAGGAGATGTTTTACGGATCGATGCAGCTATTGCATCACTATCAAAATCGTGTATCGATCCGTGGGGAGGAGCGTGTGTTCCCACAACTCGTAGGCTAGAGTATTCCCTCTCAAGCCTGGTTTTTACTACATTCAATGTATCATCATCCGCACCAAGAAGATACAAGTTCCAGGCATCTTTATCGCCCTGCTTAAAGAGTTCCCATACCAAATCAGATCCGGCAACACGTTCAGGCAGCGGCGCACCCACCCAATGAGACGACCAAACCAGAGGCATTCCATCGCAAAGAACCAGATCGGCCTGTAAGAGGATCTCCTGAAGTTCAACATCCTTTGCCGTTTGGGTTGCGAAATCCAGATTAGCTGTTGCTATAAACGATGGTCGCTTATCCCTAATTCGGGCGGAAACAAATTCAACACACTGAGATAGCGATACCGGATGGAATGGAACTCCCAACAGCAAAACCGGATTAGGCGCGTTCATGCTCTTCTTTTACTCAAAATGTTAGATAAATAAACAATTTATTTGAGATAATATTTGGAAAAATTTGACAATAATTTCTGTAGGAACATATTGTCTCCAATATGAAAGTAAGAGAATCTGTATTTATCGATTCTGCTTTCGCCAGCCTAACCGGTCTGTTGGGCTTCGCTATTTCCACCACACTCATACTAAGTCAGTCTACGAGTGCTCAGGAGGTGCTGAAGAAGCAGGCGGTAGCTCGTCCTTTTAACCTTGATATTGTCGGACCTGTTTATGAACGGGCGACAGACACTCGATCCTCGGATTTTGCAAACAATGTCCTTCCAGAGATTGATTCAATGCTATCTCAAAAGCTTTCCGAACGTTCTAGTATCGAGAATATTTCTGCCCTTTCCGTAGATCCCAGTAAGCTCAAACTTACCACGGAAGCCAACGCCAGGGTCTATTTCGTAGGCGAGGGTGCCGGTTATCATAACACCCTAGGGTTTCAAACCTTTGATACCACTGCAGCGATGAACAATGCCTCGACAATTACAGAAGGGGCTCAGATTGTTTTCCCTGATGCCTCTAGCAAATTAGGGGTTGTTACCGATAGCGGCTTAAAAAATACCAGAAGATCTTGGAATGAACCGCTGCTTCCTGGAGATTTTGTCGACCTGGGTAACTTCGCTTCGGGGACGCTGCTCGACTTCTTCTTGGTGGCTAACGGAGCCCGTGGAGGTCGCAACACCTATGTGTTTGGTTCGGAACGAAATCCGGACGGTCTAGAACACATGGTAGGATTTGCCCTACCAGGTAGCCCTTATCTCGTTCTTGGGTTTGAGGATCTATTTAATGGGGGAGATCGCGACTACAATGATCTACTGTTTGCCGTCGATATTGGAGAGCTCAACGTCAAAACATTAGTCTCGGCGCCAGAGCCAGAACTTTGGCTCCTTCTCGCAGGATTTTTAGTTTTCATTTACTACCGAACCCACCGAGCTAAGAAGGCATGAATCCACTAGCTAAGATTCTGTCCTGGGCGGGAATCGTAGGTTTAACCTGTTTGGCAGGTTGCAACTCTCCATCGACACAAAGTGAGTCCCTTACTCAAAGGGAACTTCAAAACATTCATACGCTCGTTGAATCCCGGCAGACACAGCAAGCCCTACTTGCATTTAGGAAGGGTGCTTCCCGAGCTAGCGAACGGGGCGATGTAGATCTTTGGTTATCTCAGTGGCTTGAACTCGCGGTAGAACGGAAGTCAACACCTGATCTACTTCAGCTGTATTCCAAAGACCCGGAACTCATTCTTAACCACGAACTTGCATCCTATTATCTTGCCAGAATCTTTGCAGCCTCCAACGATAGCGAATCCTATAAGTCCATTACAGAGGCATGGAATCAGCGGGAAAATCTGGCATGCCCCGAGCTCTGGCAGTTCCTCAAGTCAGATGAACTTGTCAAAGTCGGCAATGATTCGGATGCTGTTGCCCTACTCGAAGCGTCATCTTTTGAAGGAACCGCTGAATCCAATCGTCTTCTTCGTCTTGCTTTTATTCATTCTCAGCAACCTGAGATCGCATTCGACTACCTCTCTCGGGCCTACGCGGCTGATCCGAGAAACCCAGACGTTCGTCTAGCTCGGGCAAGTGTTCTCGAAAATAAAGGGGAGATCCAATGGGCCAATGTCGAATATGTAGCTGCAATGCTTGCAGATCCCAATAATCCGTTTGTTCGTCTCGAACTTTCTAAGTTTTACGTTCGAAACGGTATTTTTGGTAAAGCCATTCAAACACTCGCAGACACTCCAGAAGATCAGGCATATGACTTCATGCTGCTCCCACTTGCATTTTGGACCAAAGTCGTGGGATCCAGTATCTCAACCACCATCCCAAAACCTTCTGAGAGAGGTCAGTGGAATCAACTCGTCGCATCTATTCAACAACTTCCACAAGGGACTTTTTGGAATGAAACACTATTTCGCGAAACTCTAGCCACTAATGGGCGGGCTGAAAATCGTGAAGAGGTGTTCTGGCTGAAAACGATTCAACAACTAAAGGAAGGTGATGAAGCGAGTGCTCGCCTCCTAATGGGGTCGAAGTCGACTTCCAAATTGAACCAACAGCCCGAGCTACTCGCTATGCTTCAGATCATCGCCAACTATCGAATCGAAGGTATTCTTCCTGACGTAAGTAGCTTTCCCGCGATCGACTCAGATCCAGACTCACGTCACTCACTTCTCAGCTCTTTTCTCGAATGGTCTAATACGGCCAAAAGTACACCCGAGCTTCCGGCCATGATCGATGAGATCATTGGCCTCAAATCCGCCTACGGTGCCGCATTCCTGGCTTGCGGCTGGACGCGCGCCGGATTAGCTCTGATCGATTACTCTGAGGTATCTGAGATTCCGGAATGGCTCCACTACGCTGTGGCTCGGTCTATACAGATAGATCAAGATGAGAAGCAGGCTCTTGCCTATCTTGAAAAAGCCCCGAAGGCCCCACTTACCGATCTGGTTCGAGGTGAACTTTTGTTCTTATTGGGAAGACCTGAAGAAGCGAAGCCTTTACTTCACCCACTGCTAACAGGTGAAAACGAGCAGTTAGCATTTCGTAGTTCGTGGATTCTAAGCAACTTCTTTATCGAAATGAATGACTACAAGGCGGCTATGACGGTCTTACAGCAGTGCCCTTCCTTTGCTGCTTCGACACAAGGAAAGTTGGTCCTAGCTCAAGTTCAAGCAAACGCTGGGGAGCTTGAACAGGCTGAAGAAAACTACAGATCGGTTGCAAGTGATTCACTTGAAGCAAAGATGTTTCTATCTCGCTTAGCTTTTTCGGAAAAACGTTGGGAGGAGGCAAAAGAATGGACAGAGCAACTCGTGGAACAGGCTCCAGAGGAGATGTCATTCCGCTTGAACATGAATCAGATTCAAATGGCTTCTCAAGATCGCTAACCCTTTGGTTTGTTGCCGGCGGAGTGTTATGCTCCATGGCAGCCGCGGTCTGGTTGCAGAATCTTTCACTGTTATCAACTCAGTGGCCGCTATTAGTAGCGATTCCCATCGTGTATCTCGCAGCCAAGCCTTGGCCTTCCCTCGCTCTTGCCCCAAGTAGCTCCGTTCTACCTCTAAAAGAAGCGTGCCTGTTTGCGGTCCTATTTGGGGTCGGCTCATTCGCAGGATCGGTATTCCTACAGGCTTGTGCCTGGGCAGCTCTTGCTCGCTACTGGCTGTTGGTTCAATTTCCTCAACATAGAGTCCTTAGTCAGGTAGGCGTTTTTTTTGTTTTGCTTGCTTCCTTTCCCTGGCTACAGGCTGACTTCCCCATTCTAGGCTGGTGGCTCCGACTACTTGGCGCATCATTTACTGCGTGGCTGTTTAGCTTTTCAGGATTTGATGTCATTCACCAAGGCACTCTTGTTTATGCGAACGAAATTCTTCATTCCATCGCAAGCCGGATCGAGACTGATCAAAATTTCGTTCGCATAAACAAGAGTGCCTTGGTGAATGACATCAAATCCTGAAAAGCTAAACAGCCACGCAGTA
>JBCCKK010000060.1:0-13376 GCA_039027395.1 Verrucomicrobiota bacterium
CTCGCCAAATCGCTCAACAAGAACGTTCATGTAGGGCTCTGCTACTTTTGGTAGAGATTGGGTCACTAAAAATGCACTACCCATTTCAAAGCACTTCAGCCCGGGAGTATAAAGTCCCGTTTCATCATCGAGTTGAACATAACCGCGTTGCCTAAGCGTTTCTAGGAAACGAAATGTTGTACTCGGATGTAATTCAACTCGCCGGCTAATTTCACTTAATGAAATAGGATGCGCGCGTGCAATCATTTCTAGCACAGATATCCCTCGGTCTAGTGTTTGGACCCGTGTTTCCTCCTTTTTTATTCGTCCTCTTCCACGCTTTGTTCCGCTGTTTTTGGATCCGTTAACGCCCTCAATCATCCTCTGAGAGTAGACTCGTTTTTCACAATAGCAATTTTTTATATAATGAAAAATTATGTCATTTGACGAAAAAATGAATCCATACATGGTCTCCTCCATGCATTCGACAACCACATCTCTTTCATCAGAACGCTTACTTTTGGGGCCTGGTCCCTGTAACATTTCGGACCGTGTCTCCGCTTCTCTAAGCCGTCCTTTATTGGGGCACCTGGACCCTTTGTTTCTTGATGCGATGGACACTTGTAAAGAGCGCTTGCGAGACGCATTTCAAACCAAGAATGAAGTTACCTTCCCAATTTCTGGAACGGGGAGTGCAGGCATGGAGTTCTTACTTGCCAATTTCTTAGAACCTGGAGACCGGTTCCTTGTAGGCGTTAATGGGGTATTTGGAACTCGCTTGATGAATCTGGCAAAAAAGATGGGTGCTCAAGTAGAATCCGTCGAAGCAGACTGGGGATCCCCCATCGATGTCTCACAGCTTTGCGAAAAAATTCGTTCATTTAAGCCTAAGATCGTTGCTGTGGTTAACGGAGAGACTTCGACAGGAGTCTACCAACGCGGGATGCATACGATCGGGACATCGGCCCATGATGTAGATGCTCTTTTTCTAGCGGACTGCGTTACCTCGCTAACAGGAATGCCTATGGAAATCGATACCTGGGGTGTTGATTTAGCTTTTTCGGGAACTCAAAAGTGCCTCGGCTGCCCACCTGGATTATCCCCGATCACCCTTTCGGATCGAGCCATCCAGCGGTTCAAGGAACGCAGCCAATCGGTTCCCAGCTTTTACTTTGATTTAGAAGAAATTCTCAAATACGTGGGGCCCCAAGAAGGAACTCCTCGCTCCTATCACCATACCGCACCCATAAGTATGATCTTTGCTCTCAATGAAGCATTGCAAGAAGTTCTTGAAGAAGGGTTAGAGACCCGCTGTCAACGTCATGCAGCTGCGGCATCTCTTCTAATTGAAAAATTAGAACCGTTTGGCTTCACGCCCTTAGTCGCGGCGGAACATCGACTCAATCCGCTTACCACATTTCAACTCCCAGATGAATTTGATGAACAAGCCGCTCGCCGGCACCTTCTCTATTCTCATCAAATCGAAGTAGGTGCAGGTCTCGGCCCCCTAGCTGGTAAGGTATGGCGTATCGGCCTGATGGCTGGAAATGCTAATTCCCAATCCGTCGACCATTTAGTCGACGGATTAGTTGATTACTTTGAAAAGAACTAGTTTTAGTAAAACGAGTTACTGACCAGGAACACCATTATAGGAACTATTTCCATATTCGTTCCACACACCTGTTCCACCTCCCGGTGTAAATTTCTCGTTGTTACCTGCAGAGTTCTTATTGGCAATTAGATGCAGTGTTGATGTGTTAACACTTACATACTTGTTATTTTTCTTGGCCTTGAGAGCAATGTATTTGCCGTCATTTTTGTAGACCCATTGGAACCTCTCCCAATCATTGATCGAATTAGCTGCGGCAATAAGAACATCGTCTCCGCTACGAACGGTTACGTATTTAGAATTCGCTAGCGATCTCAATGCGATATAGCCATTACCTGCATCAACGACTTCAAACGTCTCCCATCCGCCTACACCATTTCGATTCGACAATAGCGGTCCTGCACCTCCCCATTCGGCAACAATAAATTTGCCGTTGGCCTTAGCCTGTAAGGTTATTTCTCCTCCATCGGGAGCTCCCAGTGATGACTTTTTGGAGGTGCGGACAGTTCCTCCACCGCCAATATTATTCTCCGAGTTATTATTCACAACATAGAGTGCTTGAAAAATCTTGTTCATATCCGATCTAAATGAACTGTTTTCCGTAGGAATATTCACTCCGTCCTCCGCAGCGATTGAATACGAAGGCCACGCGGTATCGTCGACAACATAGGCTCCGTAATTATAGATTGCGTCGAAGATTTTTTTAGCCTGCCAAGTGCTCAAACCTCCAATATCGCTGTAATCCGTTCCGGGTTGAAAGGTCAACAGAGAACCCATACGCATCGCACCTACCGATCCCCCATAGACATCTGCAGCGTAGGCATCCGCACGACTTGCCGGCCAGCGATATCCCTGATTCGAACTCGTGTAGTTGAGATATTGAAACGTATCAACCAAGATCTTTAGGGCATGATTAATCGTTTTGTTGGAACCCCATTCGTGGCCACGAATCGTTCCTCCAATATTCGATAGATACGAGCCTCCGTGTTCACCTCGAATTCCCATTCCATAAAGAAACACATTGGGCGAACGATAACCCACAATCTGGGCGCCATTCCTCAACCGGGTGGCTGCGTTTAATTGCACCAGTGTTGTTTTATCCGGCATGAGGAACGAAGCACAGTTATTAGGAGTATAGCCCGGCTCTGAGTCCTCAATGTACACGTTGTGGGGAACATGCATCTTGCCAAGCCACCAAGCAAACGTCCCGGGCCATCGGCCGATCCATTCATTGGTCGGATTGTGAATATCTTCAGCGGCATCAGACCAATTTGTCTGAAACATATATTCCACCTCTATATCAATTTCCGATTCTGCTCCCAACTGCGCATCCACCAATTGCGCCCCCGATCCGATGGGATGATTCCATATACTGTTTTCATGGAATGGCTCAAACCATGGATCGCGTGCCTGTAAGAGAGTGCTCATCCAAATGAGCACCATCGCAAAAAATACTTAGCGCAAGCCGTTGCCCTCTCTTTCGATAAAAGGCGATTCAGAGTTACTGCAAACCGTGAATAAAGGAATTCCTTGTCAAATAAGCTGATGTGCCTTAATTTACATCACATGCATCACTTTGCAGGAAAATTGCAACTGAGCGCTCATTCGAATTAGAACCTATCCATGAAATCGAGATACTATTTCCTTCTATTTTATTTATTCTTAACACTTCCATTTATTAATTCTACTCATAGCAAATCCCCAGATCCTGACTTTATTTTGGCCGAAGATTTCGAATCGACCGGACTATCAGAACACTGGGCTCAGACGGGAAAATGGCAGGTGATTCCTGACCCAGAGAATCCCGCTAATAAAGTATTGTTCATTGATGCAACTAACCACTCAACGTTATTGAGCAAACGAAGAGACTTCAAAAATTATGCATTGGAATTTAGGATGCGTTTCGAAACCGATTACCGACCCTATCCCAATAATGACAATGTTCATTGGCCTAGCTGGGGCATCATCTTAAAAGACTCACCCGATAATCGACTCAACTGGGGAGATCAATTTATTTGGAGTCAGCAATTTTTCACTTGGAAGAAAACTAACTTCGGGAGAGACCATCGGAAAGTCACGCGGTCACGCTGGCACCAGTTCCGAGTGACCAGTTACCGCAATGACTACCGTGTCTACATGGATGGAAAGCCGATCAGTGAAGTCGAAATCGTTGACGTGCCTAATGGTGCATTAGGGTTCTCTGCCATGCACGAGCGGTTTTGGATCGACGATATTCAAGTAACGCAACATCCAGATGCTCTCCTATATGAACGCTTCGCGACAGATCTTTCTGAAACACGATGGAAGCCACAATCCCACTGGGAAATTGCCATCAAGGATGGTAACCGCTTTCTGACAAGCAAGCAGTCAGGCAGTCAACTTCGCTCGCAAAAAATGTTTCGCGACTATGTCATGCACTTCAAAATACATCTCGATTTGGAGAGAGAGGCTCCTACCAAATGGAGAACGATTCTAAAAGGAGCGAAAGCACAAACGGATCTCAGTCTTCTCGTAGATCTTGGCCCCAAGACCCTATCGATCGGTTCCGAAAAAGATGGTCAATGGACTTCTCTTTCACCAAGTTCCAAAAAAGATCTCCCAAAAGACTTGCTCAGATCCGGTTGGAATCAATTTAAGGTAATTGCTCACGCCGGGAACTACCAAGTTTATCTGAATCAAACACAAGTCCTAGAGACCTCAACATCTTCAAACCAAGAAGGAATCATTGGGTTTGAAAGCCTATCTAAAACCGTGGCTTTGGATGATGTTTTGATCAAGGAGCTGCCAATTCCGATCTATCGCATCCAAGACTTGGAACAGGGACAGATATACACGATATCCGAAGAAAAAGGTCTGCTAATTGATCTGACCAACGAGGATATCGATACCCACAAGATCGCCATTCACACCCAGCTCAAGGATCGTAAATCGGGAGATACTACAAAAACAGACCATCAAATTGACCTTAAGCCAGGCGCTTCCGTTTCAGGCGAAAAAATTCTTATTAAGGCAGATCAACCAGGAAACTATGAGATTTCAGCGGAACTAAGCACAGACGGACGTCCGTTTGCATCATATCAAAAGCAACTCACCGTGCTAACCGAGTTGCCCAAAGAATCGCCTGCTTATAAGTCCAAGCTGGGCATCACTGCTCAGGACATGCTGAATCCCAAAAAGATCTCAATTTTAAATAAGCTAGGCCTTCAGTGGGCTCGTACCAGCCCGCATATGGAAAGCCAAAAGAACAAAGACGGCACTTGGAACTTCACACGAGCAGAACAAGCTGCACAAACACTGCAGTCTGATAGAAAGATCGACGCCATTAATTTGCATATGGAGTCCGGCATGGGACATACCTTGAATGGCATTCGAAAAACCAAAGACAAATTTTCCTCTACGGCCCGTCATTTTGCCGGGCAAAACCTGTATTTTCAAATTTGGAACGAACCGAATCATGCTGGATTTTGGAGGCTGTCGCCTCGGGATCCGGCGGACTATGCTGCCTTGCTTAAAGAAGTCTATAATGCGATTAAAGCAGAAGACCCAACTGCCGTGGGCCTAGGCCCTTCCACTTCTGGCCCCGCAAATGATTACCTTCGTGGAGTTCTAGAAAACGGAGGTGGCAACTATATCGACCAAGTTTCGTATCAACCCTACGGATACCCGAAGATGCCTGAGCTTATTTTTGAAGCATATACCAAGAGGATGAAAGCCGAAGTGGATAACTTTGGGGGATGGCTGGATCACATGATCACCGAATTCGGTTACGTCACCGCCAATACTGGACAGGGCATCTCCGATGATAAACAAGCGCAAGCGTTGCTTCGCAGCTTGCTTATTGCCAACGGGCTGGATTTTATGCGAGCCGTCTGCATTTACCGGATGGAAGACTACATCAACCCCAATGACAATGAGCACCGATTCGGGATCATTCATCCCGATCAATCGGCTAAGCCTGCCTATATCGGTCTGGCAACGATGAATCGAGTGTTGGCAAACACGGAATACCTAGGATTTATTCCGGTATCAGATACAAAAGATGCCTACTTACAAGTCTATCGCCGGTTCGATAAGACACCCGTTCTCGTGGGTTGGAGCATGACCGAACATCCAGCAACATTAGCTGTCGGGACAAAAGAACTCAAAACGACCTCCATCTACGGAGAGGTTAGTAAATTAGCTGTTCCCAATGGAATGTTATCTCTCAAATTGAGTGGTGAGCCTCTCTACTTGGAGTCTCCATCTATCCAGAGCCAAGTGCTTCTCGAAGCTATCGGGTATCATCGAGGCGAAAAATATGATTTCTTAATCGAGCGATTGGAAAAAATCAAAAACAGTCAGACTAAGCAAGACCTTCTCGGACTGCTTAAAACTGCCGATGCAGCTATCCAGCAAACGTTAAAAGATAAAAATGCACTCAAGCAAGCAAGCTCACTTCGAAACGCACTGGATGGCTTCTTTGGTCTTGCCGGGAAGATCATTAATCTACATCAGGAAGGTAAACTGACATTAGAGGAATGCGGCATTCTGACAGAAGGCATCTGGCGTTATGCCAATGCGGTTCGACCTGCGTTGACCCTCATGGAAGAAGCGCTTCCTTCCAAGACTGCTTCCAGCTCCAAACTCAAAGATATCCAATCAGCCCTTAAGAAAAAAAAGGGAGCCAAAGGCGCACTCATTTTCGCCGATCGAATGCTTCACCAGGCACTTATCAATCAAACACTCGCAACATCGATCCAGGCTGAAAATAAAGCTATGAGCCTTACTTACAGCTACCTTGCCGAAAAACTTGTGGCTATAGCTTCTCAAATGAGTCAAGCAGAAGAAGTGTTCTATCGCGAAACACTCTTCAATGTGCTCCCAAAAAACCTAGCTCTTTTTAGTGGGTCCGAGAGTAAACTCACCACGACTTTCTTTAACGGACAAGAGAAAGCATTTCCGGGCAAAGTCACACTAAGCTACCCCGAAGAATGGAATCAACCGGATGTTTCTATAGAGAAGGAGATTCAGCCCAACAAGAACTGGAAATCAGAAATTAAGTTTAAAGTTCCTGATAATGCTCAAGCCGGGGAGTATGTAATTCCTATTAAAGCATTTCGCAATGGAGCATTTCTTTCTGAATACCAGTTGAAGACGAAAATTGGATCACCCGTTACGGTAAAGTTAAACCCGCTTAATGCCCCCCTTAATAAGGCTGTCAGTATATCGGCTGTGGTAAAAAACATATTTGATATTCCGGTAGAGGGATCACTAGAGCTCACCATGCCTAATGGCCAGCCACTCAAGTCCGGGCAAAGCAGTTTCAAGCTCAAAGGCAAGCAAAGCAAAAAGATTATCTTTCCAGTGAAGTATCAGACAGCCGCTGAATACAATCATTTTCCGATTACCTCAGTGGTTCGAGACCCTTACGGAAAAATCCTACTCAAAGAAACCTTGAAACTGGATTTCACAATCGCCCGAATCGCCTCGAGTCCTCCTGTAATCGATGGAAAGCTGGACGATTGGAAAAATGCCTTCCCAGTTCATCTGCTAGAGACGGATGTCTATGTCGATCCCAAAGATCTCCAAGGGAAGGCATATGCCATGATTGACTCCAAACATTTCTACCTTGCTGTGGAAGTCCACGACGAAATGCATCATCAAGAGTTTACCGGTGGCGGCCTATGGAAAAACGATTCCATTCAGGTTTCCTTTGACCCCAAAAAGGAGAAAACCGAAGGGCACTACGGCCCGAATGATATCGAGCTTGGTTGGGCATTAGCAGGTCAAAGCTACAAGAAGCTGGATACCGTATATGTCGCCCCTAATCCCAAGGCCTATGAAAACGTGCGCTATGAAATCATTCGAAACAATGATACTCAAAAGACTATTTATGAAATCGCCATTCCTTTGAAGAGCCTACCTCATATGCCTCACCAAGCGGGAAAGAGCTTCGGATTTAATGTAGCTTTGCATGATTCGGATCGCTCTTTTAGTCGAGAAAGCCTTTTACAGTTCACTACAGGCACCAGTGCAAAAAATCCACATGCCTATAAAAATTGGACTATCTTAAAGTAAAAACTGAGCTAAGATTGTAACATCAAAATAAGGACTTAATTTCGCAATTATGAAATTTAATTATTACTCTATTCTCAAAATTCTTACACTTCAATTCATCGTAGTTGGGACTACTACTGGCAACGAAATCTACAAAGAGGACTTCTCCACACTAGAAGTGCCGAATTTGCCACAAAATTGGCACCACACTTCAGGAACAAATGCGGGCAGCTTGGATGCCATCTTGCAATCTGATGCCTCATCTGGAAATCCAGGAGAGGGATTGGTCATGACGATTGATTCAAGCAATGCCAATACTCCTGATAACCATTGGTGGTCTGTTGCCATGTATGTTCATCAGGGATCACTTCCTAAAAATACCGTTAAGGCAACATCCTTGAAAATGGATTTAAAATCAAACAAGGCCACATCTGTCATCATCAAAATCATTTCAAAAAATGCGGAAGGCAAGAATGCAGGTGAGGCTAAACTGAAAGTAGATGTGGGCGAAAGCTTTCAGACAGTCGGCGGTTCAATCGCCAATTGGCAAGTGAGTGATGATTTTAATCACAGCTCATCCGAATTTATTATTAATGTCGTTGTCCACCGAGGACTGATCACGGATGGGGAAAGTCAACACCAACTCTATATTGATAATGTGCAATGGACAGCTGAGGGCACTACCGCATCACCAAACGCTAAAGCATCCGATAGCTATCTTTAAAATATAAGCGATACTTGCAAGAAATCACCTTAAGCAGACAAGCGTCTGGTCAACTCGACGTCTCTGGAGAGCTTGTGGGAGCTCACCTTTAGCACGCAAGACTGCTAAATTTGCCAACTCTTTGGCAACCTCCGGCAAATGGGTGTCTACGGAAATGGGTGTTTTATCAAGTCCCACTTCTTCCGGATCGTAATTTTCTGGCCCGACAATCATCGGCCAAGAAACTTCGTTCCAGATCGCATCGTAACCAGCGACTTCAATATCCTCTCGCCCCATACGCCTTAGAGCACGGCGAACAAAGAGCACACTGATATCATTAAGCGCCATGACTGCTGTAATTTTTTTGTCATCTAAAAGATCTCCGACAATGCTTTCTAACAGCTCAGAATCAATCTCTGTCATGATATCCGTATATTTGGATAAGCTAACGGTTCGTCGAGCGATTTCATCTCGATCTAACCCATGCTCTAGCATAGCTCTTTCAAACCCTTTTTGTTTTTCAGCCTCATAATAAAAGACTGGGTTTGCCTGTAATCGTAAAATGTTGTGATGCCCATGCTCTAACAGATACTTGGTCAGCTTGTATTGCCCGGATTCAAAATCAGATGTTGCTAGATCGCAGTAAGGCAATCTCGCTTTCCCGGCAAAACAACACACCTTGGTCCCTTGATCCACTAACTGTTTAATGATTTTTTTTACAGCTACTGAAGGGTAATCCGGACGAGCAAAAACGAGGGTATCTGGCTTGAGATAGCGCATTTCACCCAGCGTCTGTATAATTTTACCTCGCTCATCATCATTAATCACATTGAGACTTACACGCGTTTGGTCCGAACGTGTTAAGTGCCACACTAACCATTCTTCAAGCGCCTGGACCATGTGGATTTTTTGCGGCTCTGCAGACGGATTTTTAAAGCAAGTAACCAACTCAATTTGCGGCTTTAGTAATACCTTCGCTTCATTACTAGAAATTGCTTTGACTCGAATTCCCGAGCCGTGAATTTTTTCAATATACCCCATATCTGCCAAGGCACTATAAGCACGTTGAATGGGTGTCACGCTTGTATGATATTCAAGTGCCAGTTGCCGCGTAGAGGGCAAATAGTCTCCCACCTGATAACGCTTCTCTTCGATCGCTTGTTGAAGCGCTCGAAATATTTCTTCTTGTTTACTTCCTATAACAGGTTTGCGGGAGCGGCGCTGTGGTGGTGATTCGGAATTCACTAAACTGTAGTTTATCTAATTACTCTACAGTTTGCAAGGCACCACTTACATCACTTTCCGAAAGCGAATTCTAGTTCGTTAGCCCAATGCTCCTGCCAGTCAACATGAAACGCTTGTTTGTTGAGTTTAGAGACACTGCGCCCCCGAGCCAACTCCATAATGGGCCCGCGTTCCTCATGGTTCACATGGAATGAAAACTTGATTGTTTGTCCAGTATCTAGGCGTTCTTTAACATCAGGCAATTCGGACCAAGGAATCGCAACTTCCGTAATACGCATATTGTCTCGATAAATAGTTATCAGTTTTCCCTCCTTCACAGGACCATCTTCGGGAGATTTCGGTTGGCGTGGATAGAAATGCTTACGGGGCATATCGGGCACCAGGAGTCGCCAAATCTCATGACCGCCCCCATGCGCATCCGCTACCTTGTTGAGCGCATATTCATAATCTGTGCATTTATATGGGGTAAATCGAGGCATCCGACCTGGAAGATAACTTATTCGATCATCTTCACCGTTGGGGATCGCATTAAATGCTATCTGGATATTATCAAATCGCGAAAATCCACCGTCGGGAAGAGTAGGTGTCTTACGATAAGAGTATTGCCGAACACCCTTCTTCCATTGGTGTTTAACTCGATTGCCTTCCTGAGTTTTTGAATAAACAGTTTTCGGATAAAAATACATTGCATCATCGACCGTTTCAAAGCGCACGGTTCCCGGATGTTTCGTGCCATCGGCCACTTTACCGGCAAAATAGAAATACTGATCGTCGTAGGCCAAATATCCAGACGCCAACCCTTCACTGCTGCTTGAATCAAATTCCACGAAAGGAAGCCAAGCCTGTTCTGTAAGACTCTGCTGCGCCTTTCCAGAGACCTTAATGACTTGGGGAAGCGCACCAGACCAGTCATCCAGTGTTCCATCCACCTTGATTGTTCGCTTCGCTATCAAATTCACCCGCATTGTCTCATAGTGTAGCGCCGTGCCATGATTTTCCGTTTTTACCTCGACCCGCAGGTCATAGCGATTGTCAGGTGTTGATGTTGCTTCCAAGACACGAACAGGAAGTTCAATTTGGCTGTGCGCAGGAATCACCACCTCTGAAGCCACATCGATCTTACAATGCGCTAGTTGCACAGTCACGCTAGCCCGAATCTCTTGATTTAAGATGTTATTTAGATCTAACTTTAGAACCGGCCGTTCGGTTACAGGTTTTAACATGTCGTGTGCTATAATTTCCACAGGCTCATACCCAACAATTGAGGCGTCCCTAATTGCTTGCACCAGTGCGGCAAATGAGCCTTTTTTACCCGGCTGAGCACGCAAAAAGAAACCTCGTGAATCCAAAGGTATTTCGACTCTACCCTTTTCAATAGAAACAGGATTCCCGTAGAAATCGTAAAGACGGAACAAATCGCGCTCATCACTCAAGATCAGCTTCGTATTGGTGTATGGCCTCAGTTTCTCAAGTTCTGTGGTTAACTGTGCATATTTTGCGTCCGTGGCAGTAAGTTTCTCTCGCTGTCGGCGCTGGCGTTCCTTTTGTTGAACTTCATCGAGCGATCGAACCGTCCGAAACAGCATTTCATCTTGTTTAAAGAGCGCACCAATATCTCCCACAATCATGATAGTTCCATCATCAGGATTTTCGTCCAAACCCTCAAATACGTATATCCAGGGTAGCCCATTGGGAAATAAAATTTCTTTAAAAACTCGCTCACCCAAAAAATACTGAACCGCACTAACAGAAGCAGCAACAGGCCAGGCATAGAGCGGACGAATATTATCGATCGTTCCCGAGGGTGTTCGAATTTTATCTTTAACAACTCGATTGTGACTAAGTTGCGTACAAATGTTGCCGTAATAGATCCCTAATGAACGATCATAACCTGCAGCTCGTTTCGTAGCCACTAAGCCAGCTACTCGATCATCTGTGTTCGCCACCCAGGATTCGGTGTCCCATATCAAAACCCGGCCTTTGTGATAGGTACGATTGATCCACGGCCGATGATATGCAGGTGCGTGCATTCCCTGATAATGAACCGAACAGAAATCAAAGTACTTCATAAACGTATCTTTGTTATCGGGAAACAGCTTATCCCAGGTATTTGCTGACGAATCGCAACCTCCAATCAAAACATCCACTCCGGCATCTTTACGTGCTCGCTCTACTGCCTGACCCATCCGTTGATAAATAGTTCGATAGCGAATCATATCTGCCCCCCAACCTGAGATCGAAATCCCCTCCCAAGGTTCATTCCATAACATAAAGCCGGTAATCGGCCCTTTAGGCCATCCGTAGTTACAAGCAATCTGGTAGACATACTCCTCAAAATCCGGATCGTCTTTCGGCATCCAAGCCATGTCACCCTTGCCACCAATCAATTCATTCTTTTCGTTCAGATGCGTCCGATACGACAACTCGGGATCTAGCGGACTGTCGTAAAGTGCATCCCCCGACCCAAACTCCATGATCAACGTCACCCGATGTTTGTGGTTGTAGTCCATTTCTCGAGCCAACCGCTTCATCGTGTGCTCAAAACGCGGATGCTCACTATTGACATAGGGCCATGCATAGCGAACCGTTTTGATTCCCAAACGCTCCAGCACCGGGGGATCAATTTTGTCGAGCGACTGTTTGGGATATTGAACGCGGTTTTGATCCGGTTCAAAGACGCGCGCCATACCACAAAGAAAATCTCTTCCTAACTTCCCGAGATCGATTACGACTCCGTAGCCTCCCTTAGTCTCCGGCATGCGAGGCTTAAGCACCACATTCTGAAAACCCTTGGGCTCTAAGGTTAGCTCAATGGGTACAGCGTCCAGGTCTTTCAACTTTACGACACTAGAATCCCAAATATCTCCCGGAATCCCACGTGTCGCAAACTGAACTAAATCCGCGCGCCCCTGGATATTTAATTTCTGTTCAGTAAGGTTTTCGATCTGAATGATGATCTCTGGCTGTTCTCCTGGAAGGAACATGCACCCGGGAGCATTCACTTCCAACAAAGTAACCTTTAATTGACCCAAGGATTCAAAGCGCTTGCCCTCCTTCAAAGAAAACGCCTGATTAAAGTTTTCCATTTTTCGGCCTGTCACCATCTGGCCCGCTCCTTCCTGAGAGAAAACGAATACCCAACAGACGAGACAAATAGTCGTGATTTGTTTCATAGCGGTGATTTTTTGATTGGGGGGACTTGCGTTACCCGTTGAAACCTCTTGCGTATTTGCGAAGGGCTTGGAGGAATACGTCAGGAAGCGACAGAGTCTGTGAAGGAGCTTTTATATAGCTAAAAGTCCAACTCTGATCTTGAAACAAAATGGCAACAGGCTTCCGGGTTTTTGTATCAATATAGGCTACGGTACCTTCGGAAATCATCATACCCTGCAGAGGTGACTTGGTTAATGGAGATTTTTTAGATTCTTGCGGAGCACTCTTTTTTTTGTATTTGTAGCACTTCTTTCCTTGATAAGTCTCTTCTCCAGAAAAATCTTCTTCCGTTATCCATTTCAACTCCGAATAACCGGGAAAAATCATACTTGGTTTCCCTTCTTTGGCTCGGCCAACAATATCAATCTGTCCCTCGTAGAAAAGACTCTCTCGGACGTGAAACCCTTGGGAAAACCAAGACTCGATTTTAGTGCCATCTGTCCACGTTCGAACTTCCCTAGCAACATCACCTGTCTTTTTAAATTCAATTTGAGCAAGACGCCGCTTCACGTTAGAGATCGTCGCCCCGTCTATCGATTTAGCCGAATTGGAGATTCCATCTTTATACTTAATCTCAATGATCCAAGCAGA
>JBCCKK010000061.1:0-13355 GCA_039027395.1 Verrucomicrobiota bacterium
AAAATGGATGCAGTCTTGAATCGTAAGTTGATGAGGTACGATGGGATCTTCTGTTTTCCAACGCTGTTTGCCTTTCACGAACTTTTCTGCGAAGAATCGACCATCTGCTAAGCTTTTCATCGCAATCAAACCTAGATTGCGATTTTGCGCTTCTGGAAGCACCTGGGTAATGAAGCTACCGTTTGCTGAAACATCGACAGGATTGACAGGGAACTGGCAAGCGGAAAACGGTTCAGAGTCTCCACCTGTGGCTTTGAGTATTTGGGTGTGAGCATCGGGGCTCGCGTGACCGGTAAAACCAATGTGGCGAATCTTCCCTTGCGCTTTTGCTTTGAGAGCCATATCCAAAACCCCATTAGCCAAACGAGAATCGACGTCGTCAGGATTCTTGATGGCGTGAATTTGCCAAAGATCGATGACGTCCGTTTTTAATCGTTTCAATGACGCATCAAGGTGGGCCTGTGCATCTTTTCCTGTTTTAGCTCCGGATTTGGTCATCAGGAAAACTTCATCCCGATATTTGGGAACTAAATAGGTGCCATAACGTGTTTCACTAATGTGGGGGCCATAGGACTCCGCTGTATCAAAAAACCGGACACCTTCTTCTAAAGCGGCCTCAATGGTTGCCGCGGCAAGAGATTCACTGGTCCAACCAATGTGAAATCCTCCGAGCCCCAAACAGGTAACAAGTTCTCCTGTTCGACCTAGTTTTCGCTTTGGTAAAACAGCCCCCCAACGATCACCAGGAGAATCTGCACAAGAGGCGAATGAAAGGCTCGCCGCAGATGCTGTAAGTAGATGAAGGAATTCTCTTCGGTACACAACTAGTGGGCTTCTAACCAATTCTTGCCGATGCCGATTTCAATTTCAACGGGCACTTTTTCGTTTAACGATGGGAGGGCGTAAACCATTCGGTTTTCTAGGATTCCTTTTAAGACGTCATCCTCTTTAGGGGCAAGTTCGAAAACCAATTCGTCATGGACTTGTAACAACATCCGACTCTTGAGTTTTTGAGAGATAATGTCCTGATGAATGTTGGCCATTGCGATCTTGATGAGGTCTGCAGCGGTGCCTTGTATCGGCATATTAATAGCATTACGCTCGGCAGCGTTTTTGACGGTTTGATTAGATGACTTGATGTCGGGAAGGTAACGCCGACGTCCTGAAAGTGTTTCAACAAAACCGTTCTCACGACAAAAGGCGATGGTGTCATCAATATAACTGCGAATACTGGGGAATTGGTTAAAGTAGTTGTCGATAATTTCAGCAGCTTCTCGGCGGGGAATTCCAAGCCGCTGGGCTAGGCCAAAGGCTGATATTCCATAAGAGATACCGAAATTAACCATTTTGGCTTTGCGTCGCATCTCGGGTTCCACGGCATCCACTTCTACGCCATAGACCTTTGCTGCCGTCGCTGAATGGATATCGATTCCTTTTTGGAAGGCCTGGATCATTCCTTCGTCTTCACTTATGGCGGCAATAATTCGCAATTCGATCTGAGAGTAGTCGGCGGAAAGGATTTTGTTTTTTGCGTTTTCGGGAACAAACGCTTTTCGTATCTCCTGTCCCAGATCGGTACGAATCGGGATGTTTTGAAGATTGGGATCCGATGAAGCTAATCTACCGGTAGTTGTTGCTGTTTGGTGGAAGGTGGTGTGAATCCGATTCGTTTTCTTTGAGACCGAATTCGGAAGCGCGTCGACATAAGTGCTCTTGAGCTTTGTCATCATCCGGTAGTCTAAAATCCTACGAATGATGGAGTGTTCCCCTGCCAGGGAGGTGAGTGTTTGCTCATCGGTTTTATATTGTCCCGTTTTCGTTTTCTTGGGCTTATCGACGAGTTTGAGTTCTTCAAAAAGCACTACGCCCAGTTGTTTGGGTGAGTTGAGATTAAACTCATGTCCGGAAGCGTTGAAGATTTCCGAGGAAGCGTTTTCGATTTCCGTAGCAAGTTTGTCCGAAAATTCTTCGAGAGCAAAAATATCGAGACTAATTCCAGAGGCTTCCATTGCTTCAAGAGCGGGGAGTGTCGGCATTTCGATATCATAAAAAACAGATTCTTGTTCCGACTCTTTGAGAAGTGGAAGGAGCTTTTCATACAATTGCCAGGTAACATCGGCATCCTCTGTTGCGTAAACGGCTAAGGCATCGGGATCTACCTCGAGCATCGATTTCTGATCTTTGCCTTTTTCTCCAATGAGTGTGGTGATGGAAATCGGGCGATAGCCAAGGAGTGCTTCGGAGAGCCGATCCATTGAGTGACGTTGATCGGGTGCAGCGAGCGTATGAGCGATCATCGTATCGAATAGATTGGGAAGTGGAACCGAACCCTCTAGATGGTCTGAGAAGAAGCGATTAAGAACAGCCAAGTCGAACTTGGCGTTGTGAGCAATTTTGACGCAATTGAAGTTTGAGAAAACTTCTGAGAGGTCAGAAACAATTTCAGGAAGCTGTGCAACGGGTACCCACCAACCTGTGTGCGCCTTCCAGGAGAGAGAAAGACCAATGAGTTGCGATTCTCGAGGATTGATTCCTGAGGTTTCAGTGTCGAAGGCAAAGGCTTTTTGTTTTCGAAGGTCTTTAATGAGTACTTTTAGGGCCTCCTTGCTGTCGCCGACATGATAGTTGTGCTTAACCGAGTCGATGGTTTGATAGTTGGCGATTGTCGAATAGGATTACGTGTTTTCTAAGGTCTCCGATTTTTTCTTGTTTGCTACCGATGTTGTAGATTCGCTTTCCAAGGCAAACGAATCGCCCTTTGGTGATCCACCTCCATGTCCGGCATGAAAGTCTTTGCCGAAAACGCGTTTTCCTAGAGAATTGAATTCCAGTTCGGTGAAAAGTTCTTTGAGTTTGTCGTCATCTTTTTTGGGGATCTTGAGATCTCCGGGAGCAACGTCGAGAGGAACTGAGGTATTAATGGTGGCTAGATTTTTAGAAAGTCGCGCCTGGTCTGCATTTTGTTCAATCTTTTCCTTCTGCTTACCTTTTAGCTGCTCCGTGTTTTCCAGAAGACCTTCGAGTGAGCCAAATTGAGAGATCAATTTCTGAGCAGTTTTGGGTCCAATGCCAGGAATGCCGGGAATGTTATCAACGCTATCTCCAATCATTCCCAAACAGTCGATGACTTGTTCTGGGCGTTCGATTCCCCATTTTTCACACACTTCGGGAACGCCGAGGATTTCAACCTCTCCTCCCTTGCGGCCAGGACGATACATAAAGGTATGTGCATCGACCAATTGACCGAAGTCCTTGTCGGGCGTGACCATAAAAGTTTCAAAGCCCTCTCTTTCGGCCTGGCGAGCGAGGGTGCCGATGATGTCATCGGCTTCATAGCCGTCGATTTCAAGAACAGGGATGTTGAAAGCGCGGATGATATCTTTTACGACAGGGATCGCGTCCGAAAGTTCCTCTGGCATTTCCTCGCGTTGAGCTTTGTATTCAGGAAAAATTTTGTGTCGGTCGGTGGGAGCGCTTGTGTCAAAGGCAACAGCAAGATGGGAGGGATTTCGGTTCGTGAGAAGGTCGATTAGGGTATTTGTGAATCCGTAAGCAGCAGATGTATTTGTTCCTTTTGAGTTGCGAATTGGATTATTAATGAAAACAAAGTGAGCTCGATAAACGAGCGCCATACCATCGAGAAGGTAAAGCTTGGGAAGGGACATGAGTTAGGCTTGTTGAGTAAATGAAATACTAGAAAGAGGCCGAAGGCCAATTAATGCTTATTTTTTCTTTGCTTTGGATGAAGAGAATTCGACTAATTCCTCGGCAAGGAGTTCTGAAGCCACCCAACTCACTTCTGGGTCTCGTTCGAGTTTTCGGTTATCCCCGGGGAGTATCTTGCCAGACGCATCTACGAAAAACCCCTCATCAAACCGAAGGCGTTCTAAAGAAAGCGAGGGATTGGTTTCTTTAATGCGTAAGGGAAACGTTTCTTCAATGAAGGTGAGGATGAAACTTTTTGTGTTTTTGTTGCCAAATTTATGGCTTCCACCTTTTCGGCTTGCGTGTGCCCAATGAGCATCTCGCCCTCGCCCATCTTTAAAGATTTTTTTGGTGTTTTTTAGACTCTCTGTTTCATCGCCTTCATTTGTGATGAAAAGCCCAGGAGTCCGATAAGTGCTTCCAAGAGCGCGAGAGGTAAAGAATACCCCTTTGTTGGCACAAAAAGCGATGACGTCTTCGGGGCGGTCACAAGCCATACTGTAGGCAAATTGAGCACCTGCAGAAAAGCCAATCAGGACCATTTTAGGATCGTACAATTCTCGACGATCTGACTGCGTAGAAAAGTCCTTAAACGCATCTCGGAGGGCTCTTCCTGATCCTCCTTTGACCGAGCTGTAGAATTTTCCTTTGCCCCCTTTGAAGTAGCATCCGACCAGAGCGAACTTCCATTCTTTACATTTCTTCTTGTAGGAAGAGTCTTTAATCGCATCTCTTCCGTCGGCATCTTGACTCGGAATGACAACCATGACACCTCGTATCTTTTCCGAAGGGCTGATCTCCTTGGGGATCCAGCAACTGAAAGCGGCCTGAGTGAAATTATCGGAAGGAGAAGGGGTCGCTTGGTAATAATATCTCTCAGTATTTGCTAGGGAGCTCTCTGTCACCCAGAAGAGCAAGAAAACAAGACAGACAAGAACAATCCTGTAAAAATTTCTCTGCATGGGCGGTAGTTTAGAGGCGTCTTTCAGATTTTCCAACAGGCAAAATACATCGACGAGTGAGGCAGGCTGACACTCTCAAAATAGCTGAATGAGACATTTTGTCGCTAATCGAATTAGCGCGTATTTCTTAAATTGTTGATTATCAAATAGATACAATATTAGTTACATTGGCATCATACGTGCACATCCAAAGGGACAAAAATTTAACGGAGAATATTGTTATGGCAAAAGTTTTAGGAATTGATTTAGGAACGACAAATTCATGTATGGCTGTGATGGAGGCCGGTAAGTCTGTTGTCTTAGAGAACTCGGAGGGATCTCGAACAACGCCATCGGTCGTTGCATTTAGTAAAAACGGCGAACGCCTTGTAGGGCAATCTGCCAAGCGGCAAGCAGTGACCAATCCTGACAACACGATTTTTTCAGTCAAACGACTCATCGGCCGAAAGTTTTCGGAAATCGGAGAAGAAATCAAACGACTTCCCTATAAAGTCGTAGAGGGAAAGGGTGGAGGAGCTTGTGTGGAGGTAGAACTCAAAGGAGAAACCAAAGTATTCACTCCCGAAGAAGTTTCCTCATTTATCCTCTCGAAACTTAAAGCGGATGCAGAAGCAAAACTGGGAGAAACCATCTCTCAAGCAGTAATTACGGTTCCTGCCTATTTCAATGACAGTCAGAGGCAAGCGACCAAAGATGCAGGTAAGATCGCTGGCTTGGAAGTGCTTCGTATTGTAAACGAGCCAACAGCAGCATCTCTCGCCTATGGATTGGACAAAAAGAGCGATGAGAAGATTGCAGTCTATGACCTGGGTGGAGGAACGTTCGATATTTCGATTCTCCAGATCGGAGATGGTGTCTTCGAGGTGTTATCTACGAATGGTGATACGCACCTAGGAGGTGACGACTGGGATAACGCTTTGATCGATTATGTTGTCGATGAATTCAAAAAAGAGAATGGAATGGACCTCCGCGATCAGTCCGATGCGATGCAGCGGATTAAAGAAGAAGCGGAGCGTGCTAAAATTACGCTTTCTTCATCTCAGGATTATGAAATTAACCTGCCGTTTATTACCGCAGATCAAAGCGGGCCTAAGCACATTCAATTGACGCTCACTCGATCTAAGTTGGAACAACTCACAGACGACTTAAGTCGTCGCACGATCGAGCCTGTTAAGGGTTGCCTTAAGGATGCTGGGCTATCGCCATCCGAAATCAATGAGTTGGTTTTGGTGGGTGGAATGACCCGTATGCCTAAGATTGTCGAAACCGCTAAGGAATTCATTGGAAAAGATCCCCACCAAGGGGTTAATCCCGATGAAGTTGTGGCAATAGGTGCTGCCATTCAAGGTGGAGTTCTCAAAGGCGAAGTTGATGACGTTTTGCTCTTGGATGTGACGCCTCTCACATTGGCGATTGAAACAATGGGAAATCAGTCCACTCCAATGATCCCCCGCAACACAACAATCCCTACAAAAAAGAGCCAGGTGTTCAGCACAGCATCGGACAATCAACCCGCAGTAGACATTGTGGTTTTGCAAGGAGAGCGCCCGATGTCTAAGGACAATAAGATTCTCGGAAACTTCAAGCTCGATGGAATCCCTCCCGCTGCCCGCGGAATGCCTCAAATTGAAGTGACTTTTGATATTGATGCGAACGGAATCCTAAAGGTTACTGCTAAAGATAAGGGAACAGGTAAAGAACAAGATATTTCTATTACAGGTTCCAGTAACTTGGACACCAATGAGGTAGATCGGATGACCAAAGAGGCGGAACAGCACGCTGAAGAAGATCAAAAGGTCAAAGAAAAGGTAGAAGCTAAAAACAATGCAGACAATTTGGCTTACCAAGCGGAAAAGATGCTCAAGGACAATGGCGATAAAGTTTCCGATGATGTGAAAAAAGCGATCGAAACGGAAATTGAATCTGTTCGAGAAGCGATCAAGGAAGACGATCTAGAGAAAATTAAGTCAGCGACTGATAGTCTAAATAATAAATTACAAGAAGCCTCTGCGGATCTCTACAAAGCGGCTTCCGAAAAAGTCGATGGTGAAGGTGATGCGCCGGGTGCAGAACCGGAAGTCAACGATGCCGAAAAGAAAGTGAAGAAGGCGGATGCGGATGTCGTGGATGCTGACTTCGAAGTCGTAGACGACAAAAAATAAAAAAACTCTTTCAAAGAGCTTGTCCCGATCCCGAACGGATCGGGACATTCTTTAACAACAAACTAACTAACACAAGGAGAAGACAAAATGGCAGACATCAAGTTCAAGCCTATGGGGGACCGCGTATTGGTTCTTCCTATTGAGCAAGAAGAAGTCAAAAAGGGTGGAATCATCATCCCTGATTCTGCAAAGGAAAAACCTCAAGAAGGTAAAGTCGTAGCCCTCGGCTCCGGCAAAAAAGACGAAAGCGGTAAAGTAATTCCGTTTGAAGTCAAAGCTGGCGATAAAATCCTCTTCAGCAAGTACGGTGGAACCGAAGTCAAAATTGACGACGAAAACTACCTGATCATGCGCGAGGACGATATCCTCGGGATCACTAGCTAACCTCTTTAACAAACCAAGGAGATAAATACTATGGCAGCAAAACAACTCAAATTCGACGAATCCGCTCGTCAGTCGCTGCTTCGTGGTGTGGAAAAATTGGCGAAAGCCGTTAAAGCCACCATGGGGCCTTCAGGACGTAATGTGGTTCTCGATAAGAAATTCGGTTCCCCTACGATCACCAAAGATGGTGTTACCGTAGCTAAGGAAATTGAACTTGAAGATCCTTACGAAAACATCGGTGCTCAACTCGTTCGCGAGGTTGCATCTAAAACCAGTGACACAGCTGGTGATGGAACAACCACAGCAACTGTTTTGGCGGAAGCTGTATACCGTGCAGGACTTAAAAATGTAACTGCGGGAGCTAACCCAACCGATCTTAAGCGTGGTATCGACCAAGCTGTAGAAGCAATCGTTACCGAGCTGGCTAAAATCAGCAAGAAGGTCAAAGAAAAAGAAGAAATTAAGCAAGTTGCTACCGTTTCTGCGAACTGGGACACCATGGTTGGTGAAATCATCGCTGACGCTCTTGACGCTGTGGGTCAAGACGGAACCGTAACGGTTGAAGAAGCTAAGTCGATCGAAACCACTCTAGAAGTCGTGGAAGGAATGCAGTTTGATAAAGGTTTCCTTTCTCCTTACTTCGTTACCAATGCGGAGTCTCAAGAAGTGGTAATGGACAACCCTTACATTCTGATTCACGAGAAGAAGATCTCAAATATGAAAGATCTTCTCCCTCTCTTGGAGCAAGTTGCTAAAAGTGGTAAACCATTCCTCATCATCTCTGAAGATGTTGAAGGTGAAGCATTGGCAACTCTCGTTGTCAACAAGCTGCGCGGTACCCTGCAAGTCTGTGCTGTAAAAGCTCCTGGCTTCGGTGATCGTCGTAAAGCGATGTTAGAAGACATTGCGATCCTTACGGGTGGAAAAATGATCAGCGAAGATCTCGGCATCAAGCTTGAGAAACTTACGATTGATGACCTTGGACAAGCTAAGAGTGTTCGTGTGGACAAAGAAAACACCACCGTCATTGAAGGTGCTGGAAAGAACAACGACATCAAAGGTCGTGTTGAACTAATCCGTCGCCAAATCGAAGAAACCACAAGCGATTACGATCGTGAGAAACTTCAAGAGCGTTTGGCTAAGCTCGCTGGTGGTGTTGCTGTGATCAACGTTGGTGCAGCAACTGAAACCGAAATGAAAGAGAAGAAAGCTCGCGTTGAAGATGCGTTGCATGCAACACGTGCTGCCGTTGAAGAAGGTATCGTTCCTGGTGGAGGAACCGCTTTGCTTCGCGCAAGCCGTGCTTTGAATAACCTCGAGTTATCAGGCGACCAAGAAATTGGTGCAAACATCATTCGTCGCGCAATCGAGCAACCACTTCGCACTCTAGCTGACAATGCGGGTGTTGAAGGAAGTGTTATCGTGCAAGAAGTATTGAGCAAAAAAGGTAACAATGGATACAACGTTGCTACTGGCGAAACCACGGATCTCGTGGCTGCGGGTGTTGTTGATCCTACTAAAGTTACTCGTTCTGCACTTCAGAATGCAGCATCGATTGCTAGCTTGCTCTTGACCACTGAGGCGATCGTTACTGAATTGCCTGAAGAAGAGAAGCCAGCTCCTGGCGGTGCCCCTGATATGGGCGGCATGGGTGGCATGGGCGGTATGATGTAATATCGTCTTAGGACACCCGGACAATTTTGTCCGACTTTTAGACCCTCTGCTTGGCTGTGTTCGAGCAGAGGGTTTTTTGGTAAATATTAGTAAATCTAAAAAGAGCTCTTCTTGACTCTTTTTATGGTGCCAAATCTTGATATTAGGCTACGTTGCTCGGGAAGACTCACATAACTATGAAAAAGATAGAAGCAGTTTTAAAACCATTTAAGTTGGACGATGTCAAAGAAGCTCTTACTGAGATCGGCATCGAGGGAATGACCGTGAGCGAAGTCAAAGGCTTCGGTCGCCAAAAGGGACACACCGAGATTTATCGTGGCAGTGAGTACACGGTAGACTTTCTTCCAAAGATCAAATTAGAAGTAGTGATTTCAGATGATCTCGCCGAAAAGGCAGTGGGTGCAATCTTGAAATCAGGAAAAACTGGCAAGATTGGCGACGGGAAAATCTTTGTTATTCCCGTTGATACGGCCATCCGCATTCGTACAGAAGAGAAGGACGACAAAGCAATCTAAATCGTTCGCCTTGTGTAGAGTGTCAGTCTGTTAGCTTTCCTTTTCGGAAGTAGGCTCAGGCTTGGCCTTTGGAATGCGTTTCTTATGACTCCGGCTATTCCCGTAGGTTCCTCGGGATGTTTTGCCGCGGCTAGTTCTTTTATCTCCTTTACCCATCGCGCTGAATAAAAGCGCCAGACCGCCCGTTTGTCAATGGATTGATTTCTCGGAATAAAAAAGATTTCCGAAGGTTCCCACCTATATGAAAACAATCATGTTCATATTTGGTGGTTTAGCGTTGGCTGCTTGGTCCATTTTTGCAAATCCTGTAGAAGTGGGTGATGTGGCTTGGGGGCGCGATCATGATCTAGCCCTCCAGGAATCAAAAAAGACAGGAAAGCCCGTTTTCGTCCTCTTTCAGGAAGTCCCCGGGTGCAAGGGCTGTCGAGACTTTGGTAAGACGGTTTTGACCAATCCAGACCTGGTAAACGTAATTGAAACGAATTTTGTTCCATTACTGATCTACAATAACCGGGGAGGTAAAGATGCGGAGCTTCTTAGGCAGTATGGAGAACCCTCTTGGAATTTTCAGGTTGTTCGATTTCTAGATGGTGATGGTCGAGATATCATTCCGCGGCGAGATCGAATTTGGGATATTCAATCCCTGAGTCGACGAATGGCAGAAGTTCTAGCAAAAACAGACCGCCCCATCCCCGCAGAGCTTAGGTCTCTCGTCATGCACCTGAAGAGTCCTGCGCCAATGGGGCAATTTGCCAACTTCCCAAACACAGAGGAAAAACAGAAAACGTCTGCTGAGACACCCACGGCACAAGTGGCTTTTGCTCAACATTGTTTTTGGACCGGTGAAATGATTTACGGTGGGATCGATGGTGTAGTTTCTACTGAGGCTGGATTTCTGGACGGGCGAGAGGTTACTTTAGTGGATTATGATCCCAAGAAAGTGAGCTTAGACCGAATCGTGCAGGAAGGGCGCAAGAACCGAGTAGCCGATAAAGTGTATGTTCAATCGCAAGCGCAAGCCGGGCTCGCCCAAGGAGTGCCCACAGGCCTTCTAACGCCTCAGTACCGCAAGGCATCCGAATCGGATCAAAAACGTCAGCTTAAAGGAACTCCTGTGGCTAAACTCGATTTGACTCCATATCAAGCGACTAAAGTAAATGCTTGGATTCGACGTGACAGTGGAAAAGCCTTAAACTATCTGACTCCTGAACAGCTCGAAGCAATACGATAGTCATTTAGAGGTAAAACAGGGAAAATGCAGAGATCTCGGAGAGATGAAATCTCCTTAAGCTCTGCGAACTCCCGTTGTAGAACCGTTTTACTGAAATACGAGCTATCCACGGTAACTGTAGCCCCATCCACAACATCTCCCGCGAGCATCTTTCGAGATCAATTGGTTTCGATTTCCTTTTTCGGCACCCGCTTGAGAGGACGGGCACCGTAAACGGGGTGATGGCCTGCATTTGCCGAATAGTCTTCGGCTGCTTCTGTTAAAATTCAAAAATAATTTTTCGCTCATCGAGTGGATTTAAATCCGTGTCTTTGAGGTGCAGCACGATGCCGATATCGTGAGTCATGCGGGGTTCGCCATAAATCGAAACCGCGAACGATCCAGTGGCCATGTAACGCAGTCCGGACTCTGCCAGTGGTTGCAGGAAGACCAGTGCAGGATCAGCTTCAGGCATAGAGGAAGATACGTTTTACTTCTTCGGCGATCTGTTGGTCGTTCCAGTCTGAGTGTCGTACGTCGGCTTCAGGCTCGACGAATCAGGGTCTCAGAGCTACAATGCTCAATATGAGTACGGCTGAGATACTTGCTGAATTACCGAAGCTGCCTGAGGCGGAGCGGGAAGAAGTGTTTGCCTCCTTACTGCAACTCAAAGCGGCGGAGCAACCGACGGCTCGTGAGAAAACGATACTCAATGAAGCTCAAGCACGTTACGAGGCGGACGGCGATGCGGGTGAAGACTGGTCGGTGGTTGAAAAAAGGCTGAGAGACCGCTAGCGGCAGCTCATTCTATGTCCTGGCAGGTTTCGATTCGGAAAGAGGCTGAGGTCGACCTGCTGCGTGCTCGTGAGTGGTATGATCAAATCGATCGGGAATTAGGTGAGCGTTCTTTGGCTGAGGTTTCTGTTGCCATGCAAGAACTGGCGAGCGATTCGCTCATCCCGAGTTTATACTATCGTGACTTTCGCCGGATCTTGCTTAAGAAGTTTCCGTATAAGTTGTTCTATCAAGTCATTGACAAGCGCGTGATTGTGTTTCGTGTGCTGCATGCACATCAATGCCACGAGACTCGTTTGGATTAACTGGAGGAGTGGATTTGCCAGCTGTCAGGAATTGTCGCCTGCCCCCTTTCTTTCTTAATGAAGTGCAAACATGCTACGAGACGGATGGTGCTGCCGGTGACGACTGGCCAGCCGTTGAAAAATGGTTGAGAGGTCGTAATTCAGGCTAAGATAGATTGCCTGGTTCACCGTGTGGCAATGCCTACAATACATTTATGAAATCGCTTGAGGAGCGGATACAGATTGAGCTGAAACGTCTTGCCCGGAAACGGGGGCTGAGTGAAGACGAACGGCTATTGTATGCCACATCACTTGCGGAAACTCCGGATGAGCGATGGCAAAGAAACCGACAATTCCTGAAATCGCACGGCTTATCGACGCGCTCCGCGCTGAAAAAGTACGCTCTATCCTCGTAGGGATGTCGGCAGCACTGCTGCAGGGGGTTCCGGGTTCACGGATATCTGGATCGATGATCTGCCGTCGTCCCGTCAATACACGAAGCTGCATGCGATCGTGAAAGAGCTGGGTGGGTCTATGGCAGGAAAGACCGCAGGATTCCTGAAGGATGATACCCTCATCAATTTCGTATTTGAGCTGGATGGTCTCCAACGATTTCCGACAGAGTTGAAGCGCTGCAGTCGATCAAAGCCATCCGGTAAGATGGTGGATGTGCTGCCACTCAACCGTATTCTGAAGAGTAAGGAAACGATACGCCTTCCTAAAGACATCGCGGAGATTCAACTGATTAAAGAGACCATTCGGCTGAATCGTTGATATTGACTCTACCTGTGTTCAGATAGGTCCAGGGGAGTTTATTCCTTAATCACGGCAGCGACACCGAAGAATTTTTCGGGGGTCTTTTCGGCTTGGTTTTGGATGACGTAGTCCAGTTCCTTGGCGAGACGGGGGGATTGTCTCTTTAGTGTATCAAGATCGGCTTGGGCTTTGTCCAATTGCCCCATCTGGACATAAAGTACGCCGCGATACATATAGGCCTCAGCCAGATTTTGATCCAGTTCAATGGCACGGTTATAGTGGCGTAGCGCCTTTTCGAAATGTTTCGGTCCTTGCTTACGTAGGGCATAGGCCAAGTTGTTATGGGATTCAGGAAATTTCTCGTTTGATTTCAGTGCCTGACGTAGCTGCTTTTCGGCGGCGGCAAACTGAAGTTGTTTCAATAATTCCGTTCCGGAGTTGTAGGCTTCGATTTCCGGTGCGGGTGAGGGATCTTTCGTTTTGCTAGGAGCTGCCAGTGTCGGATAGGCGAAGATGACAAAGCAGAGTATCAGGAGAATGTATTTCATAGCTTTAATCTCGTGCCGGAATGAAGATATGCAAATGGGAGGGGTGAAGAAACATTGACCGAACCCTTCCTCTTTAAGCCGATACTGATTTCTAGCCTCTATTTTTAGTGTAGCTATTGACATCCTAAGGGAATTTCACGATTCTTTTGCTAAATGGAATTCTTTAATATCTGTGTTCTGTTTATGTCAGCGTGTCTGGCATTTGTTGGGCTATTGTGCTGCGCTGGCATTAGCTTTGATAATTCCAAGGATAAGCCGGACTCGCTTGGAGCAGCCCTTTTTTTTCCGCTTATTGTTATCTGTTCTTTTTATGCGGGGCGGTGGGCTCTGATTAATCTAGGATGGTTGGATGAATCGATT
>JBCCKK010000062.1:0-13316 GCA_039027395.1 Verrucomicrobiota bacterium
GTCGCCTAAAGCAAGGTGGGTGTTGCCTTCATCGAGGTAATCTTCTGCGGTCATAAAACTACGGTAGATCTGGGAATTCACCGCAAAGCGGGATCCCAATTTAAGGCAATTTTCCTCGAGTTCCTGCCCCTATTTTTATATACAATTACCTTAAATTGGGATCCCGCTTTGCGGTGAATTCCCAGATCTACCGTAGTTTTATGACCGCAGAAGATTACCTCGATGAAGGCAACACCCACCTTGCTTTAGGCGACTTAGATGACGCGGTTGTTGAATACCGCAAAGCCGTTGAAACCGATCCCGATTACTTCGATGGCTGGCACGCTCTAGCCATGGCTTTGATGAAACTCAAACGCTACGAAGAAGCCGAAGCTGCGGGTCTAGAAACAATCCGCCTCCAACCCAACGATCAAATGGCTTATACAACCATGTCTCTGATCTACGTCCGCATGGACAAAATCAAAGAAGCCGAAGACATGGGCGCTAAAGCCCGCATTATCTCCTGGGGAGGAAAAGTGGATAAAATGAAGTAAGAATTAAGAACAGCCCGGACTTCGCGCCTTAGCGAGCTCTGCGCGAGATAATTTTCCTTTTTACTTCTTAATTCTTACTTCTACCTTTCTTCCGATGGAAACAACACCGCTCGAGTTTGAAAAACCGATTATCGACCTGGAAAAGAAGATCGCTGAGATCAAAGACCAGTCCAGCGAACATCAGATCGACTTCAAAGCGGAACTCAAACGGCTCGAGAAAAAGATCGCGGAGACGCGGAAGCGGATCTACAGCGACCTCAGTCCCTGGCAGCGTGTGCAAATCGTCCGTCACCCGCAGCGCCCGTATATGCTCGATTATATCAATGGATTCTGCTCTGAATTTATTGAACTCCAGGGAGATCGCTCTCATGGGGACGACAAAGCACTGATTGGCGGCTTTGCCACCATCGATAATCAGAAATTCGTGGTTATTGGCCATCAAAAAGGGCGAGACACCCGAGAGAACCTTATGCGGAACTTCGGTTGCGCCCACCCTGAGGGGTATCGTAAAGCCCTGCGACTGATGCGGATGGCTCATCGTTTTCAACTTCCCGTTCTTTGTATTATTGACACCCCAGGCGCTTTTCCTGGAATTCCCTCGGAAGAGCGCCATATCGCCGAAGCGATTGCGGTCAACATTCGCGATATGTTCACCTTTGAGGTGCCTATTGTAGCAGTTGTGATCGGAGAGGGGGGGAGTGGTGGTGCCCTAGGTATTGGCGTAGCGGATCGCGTGCTTATTCTAGAAAACGCCTATTACTCGGTGATTTCTCCCGAAGGTTGCGCTAGTATTCTTTGGAAGGACCGGGCGTATGCTCCAGATGCGGCAGAAGCTCTTAAAATGACGGCTCCTCAGCTTATGGAACTCGGTGTGGTGGACGAACTCATCCCAGAGCCGGAAGGTGGCGCTCACAAAGACCATCCAGCGGTGGTGGAATCCGTCAAAGAGTCCGTTCTTAAACACGTTAAAGAGCTCAAACGTCTGAAAAACACCACCTTACTCAAACGCCGCTACGAACGCTTCCGCAAGTTTGGCGAATTTGAAGTGAAGTAATTCTCATCGCAGAGGCGCGGAGCACGCTGAGTGGGAACCATTTAGGTAATTTCATCTAGAGCCTGCGAAAGCTCAATTTTGCATTTTTCTTTTTTCCTTCTGCCTTTTTCTCAAATGGCATCCCACCTGCTCACCTAGAGCCATCTCCTTACCTGTGCTGTAGGAGCTGCTCAGAAGGCAGAAAACGGGAAAAGTACATAAAATCGTAACATTTGTGTCCCCGTTTTGTCATACGCTTAGAGCAGTTTCTCTGCGGCTTATCGGGGTAGGAGTGTGAGAACAACTTTAAAAATAATAAAAACAAACGAATAAGGAAAATATAGATATGAAAAAATTAATGACTCTTGCCTTGGTTTGCGTGCTTTGCGTGCAGGCGAATGCGCAAATGGTTCTTTCCGGATTTGAGGATCCAACTGGAGATTCAACAACAACGACTAATGTTGGTTTCGCAACAGCTTTGGATTTCACGGCTACTGGAACTGAGCTAGGGTATGATGTTTCTTTCGTGGATACTAGAGGAACAGGAGAAATAGGCCCTTTGGCTGGAACCGAAGGCGGTGATGATGTTGGAGTCTTTTCTAATGTTGTTAGGTCTGGCGCAAATTCTTTTCAGGTAGAAGACTCTGACGGGCTTATTTCTGTGGTTTTTGATGCATTTGATGTTTCATCTTTCACTTCAGGTTTCACTCTATCGGGATGGTGGAATGCTGCAAATACTGGATTTGAATCTACAGATACAGCTCGAATTTTCTACAACTTAGATGGGGCGGGTGAGGTAGATATTTTGAATATTAGCGAGACTGGACTTGAATCAAGCTCGGGAAATTGGAACGAGGCTGTCAGCGGAACTCTTACTGGGACGTCGCTTGTTGTTGGATTTTCTGCCGATACAAACGCTGGTGCTGAAATTGTTTACTTTGATGACTTCAGTGTTTCTGCAGTTCCAGAACCATCCACCTACGCTTTGATCGGTCTTGGCTTAGGTGCGCTTTACGTTTTCCGCCGCCGTTCTAAGTAATTAGAACTTCGGTTCGCTGGGTCTGAGTCTTGGTCTTCAGACCCAGTTGAAAGTGAATGTTGAATTTTTTTGAGTGGGGCTTAAGGGAGATCAGCGGTTCAGGTAAGTAGTAGGCAACTCAACTCAACATTCCTCCTCTTTGTTTGTTGGTGAAAACCCCGGGAACTCCTCCGGGGTTTTTCGTGTACCGGAACCGGGATTCACCGCAGAGGCGCGAAGTGCGCTGAGTTCGGGAACTGCAATTTTTCTCTTTCTGATTTCAAACCCCGAGTCCTCCGTGATCTCCCTGTTAAATTTTCCCGTCTTTGATGTTATTTACAGAGATGATTGACGTGTTAACCTCTCTTTTGTGATACATGAGACGGAAACCCATCCAGACGCGATCATTCGCAAGGTTGCCGGTCCTGCTGCCCGTGCTAAGGATCCGCTGAAAGTGGCTTGGGAGCTTCACCTCCGTATGCGGTCACTAAATCTTAAGTCATCGAGTCATGGAGAGCGCATTCGAAAAGTTGTTGGTCCATCTCATTGAGAACGAGATTGAGTTCTTGGTGGTAGGAGGACTCGCTGTTGCCCTAAATGGATATCCCCGAATGACGGAAGACGTCGATATCTGGATTAATCCTAGACCGGAGAATATTCAAAATCTTCTAAGAGCTCTTGCCAGCTACGGAGAAGGATTTGGAGGCACGTTGTCTCCTGAGGATTTTGTGGATGAACCCGGTGCGATTCGTGTGATCGAAGAATTCCCGATTGATATTTTTGTGCAGATGAATGGGATTTCTTATGCCGAGATCCATCAACATCGAAAAATTCACAAGACCGCGTTGGTGAGTATCCCATATGTGGACGCCGAAGGATTAATTCGAATCAAGTCAGGATCCCACCGAGAAAAAGACATTCTCGATGTTTCAATCTTAAATAAATTGAAATGAAGTCGTCATGCAAAGCCTGATAAGGCGCCAGGGACGGAGACTGGGATTCACCGTAGAGACGCGGAGTGCGCTGAGTTCGGGAACTTGGATTTAACAGGGAGGGCACAGAGATGAGGGAGGTTCTATTTTCTCAGTTTCTTTTTACTGCCTGCTTCTTTTACTTGTCCCCCATGTTCGTGTTTCTGGTTTAAAACCCCGAGTCCTCTGGGATCTCCCTGTTCAATCTTCCTCAGCGCCTTAGCGAGCTTTGCGCGAGTTACTTTTGCTTGGATGCTTGGGTTTGTGCTTTAGCCTTTGAGGTATGAAACAGTGTTTACTCGGTGTTTGTATGGTTTTTGCGGGATTGGGAATGGGCATGGCTTCGGATCTCGCGGAATTGCGGGAGCGGTTGAAGGCTTCGCAAGGGGAGCCGAAGGCGGAACGCATGGCGGACGGGTTTAAGGCCTACGAAAGCCTGATCGGTCAGGGAGCTGGGGGGTATCGTGTTTTAGCCGATAGTTGGGCCCGGGATGGGATTCCGGAATCGGCATGGCAGACTTGGAAATCTCAGTATCAACAGGGGGGAGCTGCTAAAGCCCAAGAAACCTTGTCTGCGTATGATGGGTTTCTTTCTAACAAGCTGGATCAGGATTCAGCATTTCTGCAGACGGCGGTGAAACGGTTGAGTCAGGAAAAGGAGGTAGCCGACGACGCGTTGATTGCTTGGATGCAGTCAGATCCCTTGGGGAATCGGAAGTTGGGGTATTATGCACTGAAGGCGCGTTATCCGCAGTTGCCCGATTTGTCGCTCATGGAAATTAAGAGTCCGGTGGCGACGATGAAGATTGCAGATTTTATTCGCTTCTTAGGAGATGATGCGACGCATCGGATGCGGATTGATGCGTTGAAAGGCAATTAGGAATCTGGAACTCAGGAATCCAGGAATCAACAGAACCGGTCGTTGTTGCAGCGAACCCCTGTGGCGTGGAATTCACCGCTGAGACGCAGAGTGAGCAGAGAATAAAAAAGGCTTTCGTTATTTCTGTGCACTTTTTTTAACCTTGATTTCCGAATTTAGTGCACTTCGCGCCTCGGCGAGCTTTGCGTGAGACTCAATGAGTCCATCTCCCTAAACTCCGAGTTCTCCCTGTTAAATCGTTTTCCTGAATTCCTGATTTCTTGAGTTCCAAATTATTCTTTTGTGCTTCGCATTCGAACCCAGGCAGCACCAATAAGAGCGACCCAGGCAGTAGCGTAGACCCAGAGGAGGGTGGCGACGACACTGCCGAGAGCGCCAAAGACGACGCTCTTTTTCCAAATCGTGGGGAGGACGTAGGTGAAGGCCCAGCCTACGAGCATCCAGCCGGTGGTGGCAATAGCACCACCTTCGAAGCAGTGTCGGGTGGACATCGCTTTTCGTGCGTTGAGTCGGTAGGTGAGGCTGAATGCCATAATGAACATGAAGATCAGGACGATGAGTCGGGTTGCTTGAATGAGGAAGGCCTCGGCTTCGGCCCAATGGAGCATCTCTGCCATTTTCCCTTCGATCACTGGTGCTAGCAGAAACAGCCAGGAGGTGACGGCAATGAAGCCGCCCCAAATCACAACCATAACCAGCGAGTAGAGTCGCATCAGCCAGCCCTTGCGACGCTCTTCTTGAGTCGAGAAGATAAGTTGAAGGGCGTGAGTGAGGCTCGTCATAAAGCTCGAGGTAGACCAAAACGCGAATAAAAAGGTGGCAGTGAGTAGTCCACGTCCTCCGGCTTCACTGGCCACGTAGACAATATCTCGCGTTTTAAGGATGCCTTGTTGGGGGATGAGGTCGCGCAGAATGGCGATTACGGGTTCGTGGATATCAAAGGGTAAAAAGGCGGAGGCGAGTCCAAGGGTAACAACGAGAAACGGAGCTAGAGAGAGTAGAAAGAAGAACGCAATCCCTCCCGCATAGATGCCGAGCTCCGGAAGAATGGAGGTTAAATGCCGACCGATGAGGTATTTCAAAGGCATGCTTTAGGTGTAGAGGAGTTCTTTGTGAATTTCAAAGTCGGATTACGGGTGGCTTTAGAGTTGTGGAATGTTGATTGCTAATGAGGTTAACTAGTTTTCTATTTACGACCGAGTGAAATGCTGTTCACTGTCTGGTGGCTATGACGGTTCAAGAGCTTAAAGAACGGATAGATCGAGAGGACGCGTTTCGACTTATTGATGTGCGCGAGAAGGACGAATGGGAGCTATGTCATCTCGCAGATGCTGAGTTAATACCCCTTTCGAACTGGGATGCTCGATGGGAAATCGCATTTCGAGATTCGGGGGAGGATATTGTAGTCTATTGTCATCATGGAGGACGTTCGGGCTCGGTAGTTAAATTCCTTGAGTCGGAAGGGTTTACGAATGTAAAGAATTTGGAAGGTGGAATCGACGCTTGGTCACGATGGATTGACCCTGAAGTGCCAAGGTACTAGGATTCTAAAGAGAGAGAAGTTATGGCTGCGTTTATTGAAACAGTATACGAGAAGCTCCGTCGTCATCCGAAACGCATTGTGTTTCCCGAGGGAAACAATGCGAGGATTCTGCAGGCGGCTCGCGAATTCGTTGACGAGGGGCTCGGTGTTGCGACTTTGCTCGGAAAGCGTGATGACATCGAGGCAGTTGCTCAGGCAGAAAATGTAGATCTGCGACGTATTTTGATTATCGATCCCGAGAACGCAGCAGATATGCCTTTGTTTATCCGACGTATGGAGACCTTGCAGCGCTATCGGGGAATCAAAGATCAGGAAGCCTCCCGGATTCTCTCTAACCCCAACTACTTTGCGGCGATGATGCTACAGAATGGTCAGTGCGATGGTTTGGTGGCTGGCGCTAGCGAGTATTCAGGTAATATTTTGCGCCCATTGTTTCAGTTGATTAAACCGCTCCCGCATATTAAGACCGTTTCGAGTTGTACGATTTTGGAATTGCCGAATGGAGACTTTGGAGATGAAGGGGTTTTATTCTTTGCTGATTGTGGTGTAGTTCCTAATCCCACTGTCGAGCAACTGGCCGAGATTACACTAGAGACTGCATGGTTGCGTCGGCAGTTGACTGGGAAAATTCCCAGAGTAGCTATGCTCTCCTATTCAACCAAAGGAAGTGCAAAAACACGGGATGCGGAGAAAGTTGTAGCCGCAATGGCTTTGGCAAAACAACAGATGCGTGAACACAATGTTCAGGCTGAAGTGGATGGTGAGCTTCAAGTGGATGCGGCTTTACAGCCGGAACTCGCAAAATTTAAGGCGCCAGATAGCTTAGTTGCTGGAAAAGCAGATGTCCTGATTTTCCCCGATTTGAACTCGGGTAATATTTCTGTGAAGCTCGTTCAGCTACTTTCGGGTTCGACGGCTTACGGGCAAATCCTGCTCGGCTTGTCTAAGCCAGCTGCAGAACTTTCGCGTGGAGCGAATGTTCGTGATATCGTGGGGGTCGCTGCTGTGGTAGCACTGCAAGCAATCGAGTATCGCAAATTGTATCCTGAACAGCAATAATATGGCAGAGTTGGAAGCTTAGATTCGAGCGTTCGATTTATGTTAGAGAATACGACGACCCCGCGAATCTTTGTTGCTGCTACCCGTCAGAACGACGGAAAAACTACGACCTCAGTAGGTTTATATGCCTGCCTTAAGAAACAATTTGAGCGGGTTGGGTATATCAAACCTGTCGGCCAACGGTTCGTTGAGATCAATGGGAAAAAAATCGACGAAGATACCGTTCTAATCAATCACACCTACCAGCCGGGTCTACCACTTGAAGCGATGAGTCCAATCGCCGTGGATCCTTGGTTTACTCGATACTACCTTGATCAAGGAGATCCAGCTGAACTCGAAGGCAAGGTGCAAACGGCATTTAATCGAGCCGCCTGGGAGCAAGATTTCATCGTGATCGAAGGGTCTGGGCATGCAGGGGTCGGTAGCGTGTTTAACATGTCCAATGCTCAAGTGGCAGGAGCGCTAGAGAGTAAGGCGATCATCGTGAGCCGCGGAGGTGTGGGAAAACCTCTCGATGAGGTGAGCTTGAATTTAGCGCTTTTCGAAAAATACAACGTCGAAGTGATTGGAGTAATTCTTAATCAGGTGCTCGAGCATAAAGTGGAGACGTTGTATCCGTATGCTGAGAGGGGATTGAACCGCATGGGGTTGAATCTTCTTGGGATCATTCCGCTAAAGCACGAGTTATTGAAACCCACGTTCAATCAAATATGCATCGAGTTAGATGGTAGGTGGCTGCTCGGGGCACGCGAGCATCAGCGCCGGCGTGTAGGTAAGGTCATGATTGGCAACACGACGCCAGAAAACATGGATATCTATCGGATTAAAGGGGGATTGATTATTACCTCAGGAGATCGAGAAGAATTTCTGTCGGCCTTGGTGGAGAAGGCCGCAGAGAATCCCGAGTGGAAGTCGATAGCAGGTGTTGTTTTGACTTTAGGATTTTTACCGAAGGATTCGCTGATGGAAGAGTTGAAAAAACTCGATATTCCGATTTTGAGCGTAGAGATGGATGCGTTTCAGGTGGCTTCTCGGATTAATCGTATGACAGTGAAAACGGAGCCGAGTGATCACGACAAGATTGGGATTATTCAAGATCTTGTAGATACCCATGTAGATGTCTCCAAGATCATTAGCGAGGCAAAAGCTGATTGATTACTAGATCGGTGGATAGAATTGGGTGAGCAGTTCTTTTGCTTTTGCTGCGCTCGAGGGACGAGCTGTCGGCAAAGCCTGGATGAGTTTCATCGTCCAATCCCCAAACGTTTTGTCGAAGTTTGGTCTGACTTTTTTAATTGGTTTAATCCGATGCATAAAATGACTTTTTGCGATCTCTTGCGTTTTCTCAGCATTAAAGGGTTCAATTCCCGTAATTAGTTGATAGAGAATACAGCCTAAGGAATACAAGTCAGATCGGCCGTCTAGCTGCTCCTGAGTAAAGCGCTCGGGAGACATATAGCTGGGTGAACCGAGTATTGCCATCTTATCATTGTTGTTGGTCTTTCCCAGGGTATTGAGATTTTGGGAAATTCCGAAGTCAAAAACTTTAATGTGTCGACGCTGTTCGGCATCCCCCATCCGGCAGAGCATAATATTCGAGGGCTTAAGATCGAGATGGATGAAACCTTTGTGGTGCGCATAGTCGAGGGCATCCAAGCACTGGCGGGTGAAACGTAGAAGCCAGTCGATTGGGAATTCATCGACGGTGACGATGTGTTGTTCGAGTGTAATTCCATCGAGGAGCTCCATAACCATATAGGGGCCTTGGCTGTCGGTTCCACAATCATAAACATTTACGATGTGGGGGTGCTGGAGCTTAGCGAGTCGCAATGCTTCTTCGGTCAAAGCTTGATCGCTGAGGATCCCGCTGTCATTAGAATATAGGCGTTTAAAAGCAACTTGTCGCTGGAGTTGATGGTCCCAAGCGCGCATTACGGTACCGGTCCCTCCTTTTCCAATGAGTGAATCAATACGATAGCGGTCGCTACTCTTCTTGCGGTTGGATAGGGTCTGTTGAATCGCGGAAGAAACGGTCTTGATCAATTCCCGATCACTAATAGGTTTTTCCAAGAAGTCAAAAATACCAGCGCGAAGTGCTTCTTTAATGATCTCTTTATCATCTCGAGCCGTAAGTAAGATAACTTCGAGGTTTTTGTCGAGCTTCTTGATTTTTTTGACGAGTTCAAGCCCTGTCGCTCCAGGCATCATATAGTCACTGACAATGCAAGAAATCTGATCGATACCTAACTGACCAACCGTTTGCAAAGCATCCTCAGCATTACAAGCGGTTTCGAGTTCTTCAGACACGGTTTTGAGTTGGAATTTGATCAGCTCCTGCATGATGGGATCATCGTCGACAATCAGGATCAAATGAGCGTCGCGAGCTTTCTGAGGCGATACATGTTCAATTGAGCGGGAAAACTCTTCGGCAGGGTGCCATTCTGTCATGGGAGGAGTCCAGTAGAATGCGTCGTTTGGACCCATTTGCTCCAATAGCTCAATAGCTTCTTCTTCTGTAAAAGGGCCTGACTGTAAGCCGCTTTTATAGATGTAGATGGAATTCTGAATAACTCGGGTCTTATCGAGATTTATATTGCTCGTCATTGGATAGGGCTAAAAAGGGTCTGAATCGATTACTCTCTCAATGTAAGGTTACGGCAGTGTAACCGGAGGTTTGGGGTTTCGCCGATAGAGGATTTGTAACAATTAAGATACAGGAGCAAGGCAGTTTTACCTCGATCCGATGAGTGCTTTTGGTGGATATTGAGAACTTTTAGATTTCGGCGTAGGATCCATAGGGATCGCCTAAAAAGCCCGACATTGGGGTGAAGTAAAAGTCTTTCTCTAACAAACCATCGAGCACTGCGGGAGTGGCATCCGCTGTTTGCCTTTTTAGGTCGTGAAGCAGAATGATCGAACCTGGCCGGGTGCGATTCAGGATGTGGCTGGTAATTTTTCTGGCTCCTGGGCGGGCCCAATCTCGAGGATCGACAGACCAATAGGCGACTCCTAAATGGTGTGAACGAGCAATAGGTCCCTGGTTGCCGTTGCGAAATGCTCCATAGGGTGGGCGAAACCAGACCGGATCTTGGCCCGTTACTTCGCCGATAGCATCTTGGCATTTCTTGAGTTCATCAAAGACGCGGTTGTTTGGGAGGCGGTTTAGAGTCGGATGAGTGAATGTGTGATTGGCGAGTTCGTGGCCAGCATCAGCAACTTCTTTAGCTAGGGATGGATTTTGAAGGACCTTACGACCGATCATGAAGAATGTAGCTTTCACATTGCGCTCGGCTAAATCGTTTAAAATTTTATCTGTAATCCGTGGCGTAGGTCCGTCGTCATAGGTCAGGGCAATACGATTTCCAAATCCTGGACCTTGATAAACGCAATGAGCTTTTTGTGGGTGTTGAACAATTGTCGCTTTGGGTGGAGTGGTTTCCTGAGGTGATTCCAAGCTAGAAGTTGGAACAACAACGGGAACATCGGGCTCTCGTGTTCCCAACACAGATCCACCGCAGGCAAGATAGCCTGCGCCGGTGCCAAGAAGTTTCAGAAAATCAGCCCGTTTCAACATAAAATGAGTATGGATGAATCGAATTGGTGAGGCAAATTAATCTTCGCTTGTAAGAAGAGAAAGGGAGACGCATTGTATCAGGCTTCATCTGGGAGGAGGTGTTCCCGGTGACGACGTAAAAACTTATGAAACTCTGTGATGCGACGCAATTTTACTCCGAAGTAGGTGGCGGCGTGGGCCGCTATCTCAAGGAGAAGCGTAGCTATATTCAGAACCATACAGATGATGAGCACATCCTCTTAGTCCCAGGGGCGCGTGATGAAATTATTCGAGAGGGGCGGTTGACGACTTGCACGATTAAGTCGAAGCGATTGAATAAGACCTCACGCTACCGTGTGCTTCTTAACTTGGGTAAGGCACAGGATGCACTAATGGAGTTAAAGCCAGATTTGATTGAATCTGGAGATCCTTATCATTTGGGATGGCAGCTTATTCACGTTGGGCATCTACTGAGGATTCCTGTGGTTGGGTTCTACCACTCACACTTTCCTGAAGCGTATTTAAGAACCGTAAAAAAGTACTGTGGTTCATGGTTTCAGGATGTTTTGTTGGCCTATGCTGAGGATTACATTACTCGGCTTTACAACGAATTTCATGCGACGTTAGTCCCTTCTGAGTTTTTGAAACAGTTGCTGGAAGAGTGGGGGGTTAGTAATGCCCACTACATGCATCTGGGGGTGGATGTGTCTACGTTTAGCCCGGGGGCACCTCAGACCTTAAGCCGAAGCCAATTGGGATTGGGAGAAGATCGCAAAGTATTGCTGTATATTGGGCGACTAGCAGGTGAGAAAAATACACTGACACTTTTAAAGACCTACGAGGAGTTGCACCGCCGAGATCCTGATCGGTATGCTTTTATCATAGTTGGAGACGGGACGCATCGTTCTGCCCTTGAAGAGATGAAGTCACGCCTCGGTCAGTTTTATTGGGAGCCTTATTGCGATGACTCGCAGAAACTGGCGGACTTTTATCGGATTGCTGATTTGTTTGTCCATCCTGGGGTGCACGAAACGTTTGGGTTAGTTGCGTTGGAAAGCCAGGCATGTCATTGTCCTGTAGCGGGGATTCGTGGTTCTTATATGGATGCGAATATCTTTGCTGGACTAGAGGACTGGTCGGGAGAAAACAATCCGACGGCTTTAGCTGATGCGGTAGAACGACTAGTGATGCAAGATCTCAATGCTCTCGGGAACAAAGCGGGTGAGGCTGTGCGTAAACAATTTGATTGGCAAATTGTATTTAGACGGCAATGGAAACTGTATGAAAAACTTATCGAACAGCAGAGTGAGTTCCAAAGGCATGGAGGGCTGTATCTAAAATGAGTGAATCAAGTGTTGAAATTGCACCGGGTGAAATCATTAGGTTTTACCGGCCCAATGATCGTGATGCTGTGCGGACGATTTGCTGTGAGACGGGATTTTTAGGAAAAGCGATCGATCCCGTTTTCGAAGATCGAGAGTTGTTTGCGGATTTCTTAACGGCTTACTATACCGATGAAGAGCCGGAATCGTCCATCGTGCTCGAAGTCGACGGCGAACTCAAGGGGTATGTTCTTGGGTCTCGTTTTCCAGATAGACAATCGGCATTCAACAAGAAAACTTTATTTGGAAGACTTAAAAAAATCGCAGGTCGATTTTTCGGAACTTATAACCAAGCAACACAAGCTTACATCTTTTGGTTGTTTTTCAAGGGGTGGCGAGAAGTGCCACATACACCTAAGGGGATGGCTCATTTTCACATCAATCTGCTTCCCGAATTCAAAAATGTTCAAAGAACTCGTGCGCTTATCGACTTCTTTCTGAACTACTTAAGTCGTGAAGGAGAGTCTTCGGTCTATGGACAGATGGTGACATTTTCCAACCGTCGAGGGGAGCGCATGTTTGCTCGTTATGGATTTGAGGTTATCGATTCGAAGGAAGTAACCAAGTTTCGTAAATATACAGACAAAAAAGTTTTTCTTTTTACGATAGTCAAAGACTTGACGAAAAACGTGGGATTGTATGGTACTGACCTATGGAAAGAGCGAGCGGAACAGGAAAAGCCGTCATGAAGTACTTGATTGTGTCACTGCATGACTTTCATGCGGGAAGTCGTGAGGAGATTTCCGAACAGATTGATTTCTTATCCGAGTTGGGCGTTAAGAATTATTCGATTTTAGTTGTTCCTCGATTTCATAAAGCGCCGATTATCAGTGAGGATGAAGCTTCAATGGCTTTCCTGAAAGAGCGTTATGAAATGGGTGATGATCTGGTGCTTCATGGGTTTTTTCACCACTCAATTGATAATCGAGCAGCAAGTCTGTTTTGGAATCGAATTTACACGAATTGTGAATCGGAGTTTCTTGATTTAAGCCCAGGAGAAATGAAGCATCGAATCGAGCTGGGACAAGGGATTTGGCATGAGAATGATTGGAAGCTGAGTGGATTTATCGCACCTGCTTGGTTAATGCCGAAGAAGCGTGAAAGCGTGCTCAAGAAGTTGGGCTTTGTTTACACAAACTACCTCCGATCAATTTCATTGATCCAAAAACGGAAGCGGGTTAAGGCACAATCGCTTTGCTATAGCACACGCGCGAGTTGGCGTAGGACCGTTTCTCTTAGTTGGAACCAAGCTCTGTTTGATCGTTTGAGACATCGAGACCTTATCCGATTGAGTTTGCATCCTAATGATCTAAAGTTTTCTGAGATTAAGCAACAAATCGGTGA
>JBCCKK010000063.1:0-13085 GCA_039027395.1 Verrucomicrobiota bacterium
CACCAAGGCGTCGGTATCGGCTTAGCGCTAGTAAAAGAGATTATCGCGAAACACAACGGAACTCTATCCGTGGATAGTGAATTGGACCATGGCACCAAGTTCACCATCCGACTTCCTCTACCGGAAATTGATGCGAATGCGTCTCTGGCTCCGGTCGCTCGCCCCGAAGTTCCCTCACCTTCAGAACCTATGGCAGCTGCCTTCAAGTCTGCAGATCACTATGTAGTTTCTAGCCCAATCAATAGCGAGGATCTCCCTGTCGTTGGACAAGGACCTACATCTATCTTGGTCGTTGACGACGAACCAGACATGCGCCGTTTTCTCGTCTCAATGCTATCGGGCGAGCACACGGTTTTCCAAGCTGCCGATGGAGATGCCGGTATACGTATCGCTGAAGCTGAAAAACCCGATTTGATTCTGTTGGATTGGATGCTTCCGGGTAAACACGGCCTGGAGGTGTGTCAAATCCTCCGTGCAAATGACCAACTTAAACACCTAAAGATCATTCTTTTGACTGCTAAAGTTGATGAAGCATCAAAAATTCGAGCGCTACAACAAGGTGCCGATGACTTCTTAACCAAACCTTTCAGCTCGATCGAAGTAAAAACGCGTATCGCAACCCAGTTAGACACCCTAGAGCTACAACGCAACTTACAGAGCCAAAATGTCGAGCTCGAGCAGACACTTCGCGAGTTGAGAAATACCGAAGCAAAACTAATTCAAAGTGAAAAAATCAATTCTTTAGGCGTCCTTTCCGCCGGGTTGCTACACGAAGTCAATAACCCGTTAAACTATACCATGACCGCGCTTCATTTCTTAAAGACTTCGCTGAAAGAGGAGACATTCTCCGAAGAATCTTCTGAAGAAATAGATGATACCCTGGTGGATATCGACGATGGAATGCAACGAATTAAGAAGATCGTCTCCGATCTACACACATTTGCCTATCCCGAGAAAGAATCCTCATTAACTGAACTCTATGTTTCCAAACAGGTCGAGTCGGCACTTCGACTTCTCGCTCATGAGCTAAAAGACATCAAACTGGAGATTCAAGTAGCTGAATCCAGCGTCATTCGGGGATCGGCAACACAATTTATCCACGTCCTATTAAACCTCATATCCAACTCAGCAAAGGCGGTGAACTCTGTGAGAGAGACCCGAACCCCTATTATTCGAATAAAAGATCGCCAAGAGAACGATTCCACTTTCATTGAGATTTGGGACAACGGATCGGGTATCAAACCAGAAAATCTCACCCGTATCTTCGATCCATTTTTCACAACCCGGGATGTAGGTGCCGGAATGGGTATGGGCCTCAGCATCTGCCATACGATCGTAAAGAATCATCATGGAGTGATTTCTTGTGACAGTAAAGTAGGCGAGTGGACGTCCATGACTATTGAACTGCCAAATGACCCCGTATCAAAACCTTATGAAAAAACTAATCAACTCACAGCAGCATAAACAAATTCTCTACATCGACGATGAAGAGCAAGCACTGAAGTACTTTAAAAGAACAGTTGGCAAAAAGTACGATGTGCTCATGGCTTCCTCGGCTGAAGAAGGTTGGAAGTTGATTCAAGAAAATCATGAGTCTATCGCAGTCATCTTCACGGATCAACGAATGCCAGGAACCACCGGTGTGGATCTACTATCTCGGGTTAGCCAGCAGTTTCCAAATATTATTCGAATACTCACAACTGCTTACTCCGATCTCGACAGCGCAATTTCGTCGGTCAATGAAGGAGCTATTTATCGCTATGTGGTGAAACCTTGGAATTTCTCTGAGCTCGAGGGGATCTTTCGCCAGAGTTTCGAGCTTTATGACCTCATTCAAGAAAGAAACCAACTAATTCGAGAAAAGATGTCCATTATGCATCGCCAGCATATTCTTTCGCGAATTCAGGGACTTACAATGCTTTCACAAGCATTAGGAACTCAACTATCTAATAGCAATCGTGCTCTAAACTCATTTATTGATCTAATTCCGAAGCCAGTCGAGGAAAGCTGGCAAATGAACACCGTCGAACTTAGCACGAACCCTTCACAAACGTTGCCTACTCTGTGTATCGATCACTCTGGTAGAGCAATACTTGAAACCACCGAATACATTCTTAACAAAACAGTCAGATCCATGTCGAAAGATGGTTGGTCAAGTGAAAGCCTTCAGACCATTCTCGAAAATGCCGTAGAACAGGCCGATATAGCTAAAGAAGATGTTTCCTTATCGATTGATCCAGACATCCAAGAGCTCAACATCGACTCGACTATGCTTTCGTCTGCAATCCGCATACTCCTCGAATCATCCACTCAGCTTGAGAAAACCAATGCTTCGATAGCGATTACGGCAAAAACTTCGAGCAACGCTTCCTCTGAGATTCATTTGAAAATTCGAGTAAAAGATGACCCTTGGACAAATAGCCAGCTACTAAGTCTATTTGCTCTTGCCGGACCAACCGATCAAACAGAGATAAGCAAGGGGCTACTTACAAGTCTCTTTGTAATACACCACCACGGCGGCTCACTTTCATTACCCACGGATCGGGCAGAATTTGTGATTCAGCTTCCAGTCGCTCCCGAGGACTCACAAGAAAGCAGTTCTTCAAGCCAGGCAGTCGAGCGACTTCTGACTCGGTTTGATTCGCTCAACGTAAGTGCGTTTTAGGATTTTCGAATCAGGTGAACTATATGCTATCTAGTAGCTAGAGGTAGGTTGATCGTAAATACACTTCCGGAGCACTTGACTGACGCAAAGAAAATGTGACCTCGGTGCTGCTTAATCGTTCTTTCAGCTAGGGCCAAGCCTAGTCCGTGCCCTTCACCTGTGGGTTTCGTTGTCCAAGCGTTTCTGAAAATATGCCGAAGATTCTCTTTGGCCACACCATATCCATTATCCGTAACAACCAAAACACATCTATCTTTAACCAAGCCGAGGCGGACAATTACTTTTCCCTTCTTTCCCGATGTTGCCTCAATGGCATTATCCAGAAGATTCATAATCGCCCGTTTAAGCTGCGTTGCATGGCCAATTACCTGGACGCTATCTTTAGCCGGCATCAACCAGGTAATATCTATATGCTTATGCTGGTCAATGGGAAGTCTCTGCTCCTTGATCTCCAAAAGTAATCTTTGCATGGAAACATGCTCACCCGTGTAGGTGTGCATTTTTTCCATGTCTCTCCAGTGGGACAACAAACTGGTAATGTAATCAATCTGAATACCTAGTCTTCGCGTAACTTCCTGAATTCGCTCAGATTCATCTTCATTCAATCCTTTGTCTCTGACCGAAATCGGTCGATACAAATCTTCCACTAAAAAACCCAAGGTTGTCAGAGGATTGCTCAGATCGTGTATCATCTCCAAAACGGTTTCATTCCGCTCGCGGTCAATTCTAATGGGACGTGTTTTAATCATTTGTTCTCGGACAAGCGGCTTATCACGTCCCTGAACCGATTTCTCTAAAGCGTCTTTTAGTCGATCACGGAGCGTCGAGGACTTAATCGGCTTTTCGATATAATCATTTGCTCCAAATCGAACGGCATCGACGGCGGTGGAAAACGACGGATATCCAGTGATAATCAATATGGGAATCGATGTATTGACCTCTCGAATCTGCTTTAACCCATCAATTCCACTTTCTTCATTCAAACAAAGATCTAGCAAAATGGCATCTAATCGTTGATGCCGCAACCGCTCAAGCCCTTCTCCGATACTTCCTACAAGGGACACAGTATATTCTTTTCCTAGAACCTGAGCCAGACCCATTCGAACATGCGGATCATCATCGATGACCAGCACCCCGGGCTTCATTTTTGACTGCGCGTATTTTGCTTCTGGTATTTGACTATTCACTCCTATACCCCCTTCATCATGTTAGGAATTAGGCCAAAGATGTCACGTCATTAGATCGAGGATCTGATAATCAGCTCTAGGTAAAAGCGAAACTATTTAACCATGCAATTAGGAATCGAGCTTTCGTACGTTTCGCATAGCTCTTCAATAGAACAATTTAGAGATTCACTGCCCAACTCGATGGATAAATGCCCCGATGCATTTGTAATGCCGAGCACAATCATATCGATCTCTCTACTTTGGAGGTGCTCCTGAATATCTGCAACCTTTTCAGATTCAACCGCTAACACAGCCCGCCCTTGAGACTCGTTAAATAAGGCGATATCCATTCGCTCGGGGCAATCAGAAAGATTTACAGAGGCCCCTACCTGCTTGTCGAAACAACACTCCGCCAAAGCCACCGCCAAGCCCCCATCACTTAAATCATGAGCACTACTTACCCACCCTTTTTGTATCAGTTCGCGGACTGAGTTCTGAAAGTTCACCTCTTTTTCCAGATTCATCTCGGGAGGCAAACCCCTCTTGATCCCAAGGACTTCAAATAGGTAGGCGCTGGCTCCCATTTCGGATCCAAAGCCTCCTACTAGCAAAATCGTTTCTCCTGCAGCTTGGAATGAAGATGGCGTGATGTCTGCTTCCTTCTCCATCAAGCCGACCATTGCCATAACAGGAGTTGGATCAATCGCACCTCGCGGATTTTGATTATACAAACTCACATTTCCTCCGGTCACAGGTGTGTTAAATGCTCTGCAAGCTTCGGCCATTCCTTCAACACTCTCGCGAAACTGCCAGAAAATTTCGGGATCATGAGGATTTCCGAAATTCAAGTTATCGGTGCATCCAATAGGCAAAGCCCCAGTCATTGTGCAATTCCGTGCGGATTCAGCGACCGCGATCATCGCACCTCTTCGAGGATCCAAAGCGCAGTATCTTCCATTGCAATCCGCAGACATGGCAATAAATCGAGAATCACCACCCTGCTCGCTTTCAACCCGAATTACGGCAGCATCGGATCCCGGGACTAGAACCGTATTTTTCTGCACTTGCTGGTCGTACTGCCGGAAAATCCAGCGTTTTGATGCAAGCGAAGGCGCGCCTAGTAACGTTTTCAGAGCCTGACTGCAACTAGCAACATCTGGCTTAGGAATCTCTTTTTCAAAATTGAATGTCTGCAGATCAGCAAGTTTTTCAGGCTTCCGGACCTCTCTGTGGTAAACTGGACCATCATCTGCAAGCTCTCTTGCAGGAACATCCGCGACAACCTCGCTTCCTACTTTGATCACGGTTTTACCCGTATCTGTGACATATCCGATTTCTGCAGCATCGAGGTCCCATTTTGCAAAGATACTGCGAACTTCATCTTCAAATCCTTTTTTAACGATGATCAACATCCGTTCTTGCGACTCAGAAAGCATAATTTCATACGGCGTCATTCCACTTTCTCGTTGAGGCACCTTATTCAAATCAACTTCAACTCCGGACCCTCCTCGACTTGCTGTCTCGATTGTTGAGCAGGTTAAACCGGCGGCTCCCATATCCTGAACTCCTACAACCGCCTCAGGATGTTCAAACAATTCTAAGCAGGCCTCAAGAAGTAGCTTCTCCATAAAAGGATCTCCCACTTGCACAGCCGGGCGATCTTCTTTGGATTCTTCGGTTAAATCCCGTGATGCAAATGCCGCACCGGCTAGACCATCACGACCTGTCTTAGCCCCAACATAAAAGACAGGATTTCCGACTCCCGAAGCCGCCCCCCTTCGTATTTGATCGTGTCGTAGAATCCCCAGACTAAATGCATTAACAAGGGGATTTCCATTATAAGATGGATCAAAAACCACTTCACCGCCAACGGTAGGAACACCAATGCAGTTGCCATAATGAGCTATACCCTTCACAACCCCCGAGAGAAGCATGCGGTTTCTCTTTGATTCAAGGGAGTCTCCCGTAATGGGCCCAAATCTTAGCGAATTAAGATTTGCTACGGGTCGTGCCCCCATAGTGAAAATATCTCTTAAAATGCCTCCAACGCCCGTGGCAGCCCCCTGGAATGGCTCGACAGCACTTGGGTGATTATGGGATTCGATCTTAAACGAAACTGCCATATTCTCTCCAATATCAAGAACACCCGCATTCTCTTCTCCGGCCTTAACGAGAACCTTGTCTCCTGTTGTTGGAAACTTACGTAGCTCGGGCTTCGAGTTTTTGTAGGAACAATGTTCGCTCCACATGACGGAAAAGATCCCTAGCTCGGTGAAATTAGGGTCTCTACCTAGAATTTCCTGAATGCGAATGTACTCTTCTTGAGTGATCCCGTGTTTTTCTATGAGATCTGGCGTAATTTCTGGCTCTGACATGTTTACGATTTAGGGCGGAAGCTCCTAGGCATAGCTTAAGAGCGATTTTAGTAGTTTAAGTCCGTCTGATGAACCAAGTAGGTCCTCTACAGCACGTTCGGGGTGCGGCATCATTCCAAACACGTTGCCGCTGCGATTACAGATACCAGCAATATTACTTAACGATCCATTGGGATTTGCCGAGTCTGAATCCTTCCCATCGTGATCTACGTAGCGAAAAACGATTTGTCCGTGTGCTTCCATGTCCTGCAATGTTTCCAGATCAACTCGATAATTTCCCTCTCCGTGAGCGATTGGAATTCGCAACACATCTCCATCCTTCAGCTCATGCGTGAGACGGGTTCGACTATTATCAATTCTTAAATGGATTGTTTCACAGATGAAATGGAGGTCTCGATTTCGCACCAAAGCTCCAGGAAGAAGCCCTGACTCACACAGAATTTGAAACCCATTACAAACACCAAGAATCGTTTGGCCCCGTTCCGCGGCTACTTTAACTGCATTCATCACGGGAGAAAACTGAGCAATCGCTCCGCATCGCAGATAATCTCCGTAAGAAAACCCCCCGGGAACCAATACTGTTTCCTCAGGATCGATTTCGGTTTCTTTGTGCCAAACCATCCGGGCAGGCGAACCGAGAACATCTCTTACGGCCCGCAAAAAGTCCTGATCGCAGTTAGATCCGGGAAATTGAAGAACGGCAAATTTCATGGCGAACTTCTAATCGGCACTGAGTTCGATTCGATAATCCTCAATTACGGGATTCGAGAGAAGATCCTTTGCAATTTCTTCCAACTGGTCCCGCGTCTTATCCAGATCCGACCCATCGATCTCCATTTCGATATACTTTCCGATTCGAGTCGTTCCTACACATTCCATACCGAGGTTGTGGATGGCATTTCTAACAGCCTCACCCTGTGGGTCCAAGACTGTTGTCTTGGGAGTAACTACAACTACCGCTTTCATGATGACCTTGTTCTAGCCACAAACCAAAGAAGAACACGCAGAAAGTGCCCTAGTTCTTAAAAAAGTTAATACGTTTGATTCCCAAAACAAAAACGCCCCCGAATTTCGGGGGCGAATTCACTAAAGAAACTAAAATGAGATTTTTATTTATCCAACTTATCAAGCAATTTAGCAGCGTGGTCGCGACCGCCCAGGCCGAAGGCCAAACTAAGTGCCAAAGCCAATCCTACAATCACAGCACCAAAAGCCAAATTGACGATCTCTGGAGCCAGATTCGTTGTGCGCAATGCCATTGCACCCACGAAGATCAAGATGGCCACACGTGCGATATTTGAAATAATGTCTGCTTGGTTCACCCCGCTATTCTTGACAGCACGAGCAACCAAGTTTGCCAAAATTACACCCACACCGAAAATTACGATGCCGACGAGGATCTGGAAGATTCCATCGAACAATTCGTTAACCTGGTCCGAGATCGTTTCGAGTTCCAATGTATCGAATACTTGAGCGAGACCTAAGAAGATTAAAACGCCAAAGACCACATAGCCCACCACTGTGGATGGTGTATTCTTAGAAGAGACCGCATCTTCTTTGAATCCGAGAAGAGGCAAAACTTTATCGAAACCAACGGAAGAAAGCAGGTTTGACAACAACCGTTGAATAATACGGGCCACAAAGTAGATGATTACCATCATCAAAGCCGCACTAAGAATATTGGGAATAAACCCAATAACTCGGCCTACCATCTCCCGGACCGGTTCGAGGCCTTTCAACTGAAGTGTATCGAGAATCTGAGGCAAGAAGAGTAACAAAACCCCATAGAAAAGTGCTTCTGACAAACTCTTAGCTAGAGAAATTTTAGATTCGCTTTCTTCTCCGAGCTGCTGATTCATTTTTGCATCGACATCAAACGAGTTCAAAATGTTAAACAGCGCACGTCTTAGAGCAAAGGCGACCATAAACGCAATGAAACCAATACCAGCTGCACCAATGAAGTTGGGTAGATAGGTAGTGATCTTCGTTAAAAGCGCATTCAGCGGCTCGGTGACTACATCTAATGCCAGAGTCTGGCAGGCTGCCATAATCACAAATAGCATCATCAACCAGAAAACCGTTTTAGAAATAGCGGATTCGATTGAGATATACTGCGCCTTCTCTTTGAAAACCATTTCTGCGAGGCGATCATCAATGGTCGTGCGATCTAGAAGTTTCTTAACCGCCCATGCCACAATTTTGCATATGAAATAACCAACGATTAATATGAGTATTGCTTGTAAGGCCGGCACCAGGTAGGGGGTGACGGTTTCCATTATTTTTGTCCAACTATCCATAACTTATGCTCCTGATTTAGATTACTATTTTTGCTACACCTAACCCTTACCGAGGAGTCTTAGCTCAGAAGTGACAATTGTAAAGGCAGAGAATGGACGATTTTAAGAAACTGTTACTAAGGATTGCTCACATGCTCTAAGAACCATCCGTAGGCATCTTGGAGACCTTGCTCTAGGGAAATCTGCGGAGCCCACCCTAAACTTTTTAGCTTGGAAACATCCAGGAGTTTACGTGGTGTGCCGTCCGGTTTGCTATCGTCCCAGCGAATCTCTCCTTCAAACCCAACAGTAGATTGCACAAGAGAAGCGAGCTCTTTAATCGTCACATCTTCCCCAGTGCCTATATTGATAATCTCTGGAGACGTGTAAGATTCCACGAGCTGTTGGCAGGCTCGAGCCAAATCATCTACATGCAAAAATTCACGCTTGGGTGACCCTGAACCCCACAAGGTAACGTAGTTTTTCTTTTGAATCTTCGCCAGGTGAAACTTGTGAATCAATGCGGGCAACACATGTGAAGTTTCTAGATCGAAATTATCGTTAGGACCATACAGATTGGTCGGCATCGCAGAGATGAAGCAAGCTCCATATTGACGCTGATAAGCCTGACATAGCTTGATTCCCGCGATCTTTGCAATCGCATAGGCGTCATTTGTCGGTTCTAGAGCTCCTTTAAGAAGCTGGTCCTCGTTGATGGGTTGTTCAGCAAATTTGGGGTAAATGCATGAGCTCCCTAAAAATAAAAGTTTCTCGACACCTGCGCGGTAGGCTCCCGAGATCAGGCTATTTTGAATCTTCAGGTTCTCCAAAAGAAATTCGACTGGGTATTCGTTATTGGCATGAATTCCACCCACCTTGGCTGCTGCATCAATCACGACATCCGGTTTTTCGGCCTCAAGGAAGCGAACCGTTGCCTCCTCATCCGTTAGATCGAGTTCTTGGCGAGTTCTCGTTAAGACACTCCAGTCTTCAAGTGCCATGTAGAGTCGGGTCAGCCCGCTTCCCACAAGTCCTCGATGACCTGCAATATATATTTTTTTCATGGATACCCGGCCTCTAGATATCTTCCAAAACGAATGCTTACATACGGACTTTTTTTCCGCTCATCTCTTCGTCGAGCATCTTAACATCCGCATCTACCATAATCTTAACCAGCTCTCGGAACTTAGTCTTCGGCTCCCAGTTCAACTGTTCTTTCGCTTTGCTTGGATCCCCAATCAAGAGCTCTACCTCTGCAGGTCTCAGATAGCGTTCATCAAAGGCAACGTATTTTTCCCAATCGAGTTCGACATGTTGAAATGCTTCTTCAAGGAATTCCCGAACGGTATGTGTTTCGCCGGTAGCAATGACATAATCATTCGGCTTCTCCTGTTGAAGCATTAACCACATTGCTTCTACATATTCTTTTGCATAACCCCAATCACGCTTTGCATCCAAGTTTCCAAGATAAATCTTATCCTGAATCCCTGCTTTGATCCGAGCAACGGCACGGGTAATCTTGCGTGTCACAAACGTTTCTCCACGTCTCGGAGACTCGTGGTTAAACAGAATGCCACTACATGCAAACAGGTCATAACTCTCCCGGTAATTGACTGTCAGCCAGTGGGCATAAACCTTAGCAGCTGCATAGGGGCTGCGTGGATAGAATGGCGTTTTCTCACTTTGCGGCACTTCCTGAACCAATCCATACATCTCACTACTAGATGCTTGGTAAAATTTGGTATTCAAATCGGTTTTTCGAATTCCTTCCAGCAGTCTCAAAGTCCCAAGACCTGTAACATCTCCGGTAAACTCGGGGATATCAAAACTGACACGAACATGACTCTGAGCACCTAGGTGATAAACTTCATCCGGCTTTATCTCTTGTAGGAGAGACATCACAGAAACCGAATCACTCAAATCACCGTAGTGGAGAAAAAATCGGCTCGTGTCGTGGGGATCTTGGTAGATATGGTCGACCCGATCGGTATTAAACGAGCTGGAACGGCGAATCAATCCATGGACTTCATACCCTTTTTCTAACAATAAATCGGCCAAATAAGACCCATCTTGTCCTGTAATTCCTGTGATCAATGCTTTAGGCATAAGTGGAAAGTGTGTTGAAAATTTAACAAAAGAAAAGACTTATGATTTACTCAATCCGCACTTTCGATATGTACCGTTAATATGCCTAAAATGGCGTTCTAGAGAGCATATGGATTTCAGATCGGCTGGGGAGATATACCGTTTTAGCTCCTCGTCTTCTAGCAAGTAGTCCAGGAAACTACCTTCATCACCCTCCCAGCAAGCCATCGCGTTGCGCTGGACGAGCTCATAAGCTTCGCGGCGAGGTAATCCTCGGTCCGTCAACTCCAAGAGAATACTTTGAGAAAAGAATAAACCTTTCGTTAAATCCAAATTGCGCTGCATCTGTTTTGGATAAACCAATTGCTTCTCGACCAGCCCAGCTAGCTTAACCAACATGTAATCCAGCAAAACAGTTGAATCGGGTAACACCACACGCTCAACCGAAGAGTGGGAGATATCGCGCTCATGCCATAAGGCGACGTTTTCCATCCCAGCCAACGCATTTCCCCGTAGGACGCGAGCCAAACCACTAAGGCGTTCGCCGATAATTGGATTACGTTTGTGAGGCATCGCGCTACTGCCTTTTTGCCCTTTCGCGAAAAACTCTTCCACTTCAAGAACTTCGGTGCGCTGCAAATGTCGAAATTCCGTGGCCCATCGATCAATGCTGCTTCCGATCAAAGCAATCGTTGTCAAAAACTCGGCGTGACGATCTCTCTGAACAATCTGTGTCGCCAGGTTGGCTGGCTTAATCTTTAGATTACGGCAGACGTAACTCTCCACCCTTGGGTCCAGGTGAGCATGAGTCCCCACTGCGCCCGAAATTTTTCCAACAGCGATTCGTTCTCGAGCCTGCTTCAAGCGCTCTTCCGCCCGCCCAAACTCCTCATACATCAGAGCCATCTTGAGTCCATAGGTTATGGGTTCGGCATGGATCCCGTGGGAACGCCCGATCATTGCAGTTTTCTTATACTTCCGAGCTTTTTGAGCAATGACTCGACGCAGTTTTTTGAGATCATCGAGCAGGATATCTGCGGCCTGGCAACACTGGACCGCGATGGTGGTATCTAAAAGATCGGATGAAGTAAGTCCCTGGTGGATCCAACGGCCCGGCTTTCCAACGTAGGTCGCTACATCTTCAAGAAACGCCAAAACATCGTGGTGCGTCCGCTCTTCGTTCTTCCGAACCTTCTTAATGTCAAACTTGGCATGTTTACGAATCGCAGCGGCGTCCTTCTCCGGGATTCGTCCGATTTTAGCCATTCCCTCGCAAGCGAGCACTTCAATTTCCAACCAAATATTGAGCTTGGACTCTTCCGTCCAGATGTCTGCCATTTCAGGCCTTGAGTAGCGTTTAATCATAAGAGCCTGATTAATTAACAGGAACCTACACCGCTTTCAAGTCAGCGAACGCAGATAAAAAAACAGCGCCCTTGCCGAAGCGAGGACGCTGCTTGAGTAAACCTATCGTCTTAAGGTCCGTTTTATTTAGTCGGAACTTCGGAGATCGTTTTGAGAATACGGCTTGCGATCGCGTATGGGTCCCCTTGTGAATTAGGACGACGATCTTCAAGATATCCTTTGTAAGCATCATCGGTAACAAAGCTATGTGGCACACGGATAGAAGCACCGCGGTCAGCAACACCATAGCTGAACTTATCGATAGATTGGGTTTCGTGTAATCCGGTCAAACGGAGGTGGTTATCAGGACCATAGACAGCAATGTGCTCGTCCATGTTCTTTTCGAACTGAGCCATCAACGCCTCAAAGTATTCCTTACCGCCGGTCTCACGCAAATATTTAGTGGAGAAGTTGGAGTGCATTCCAGAACCATTCCAATCGCCTTGGAAAGGCTTACAACGGAAATCCACATCCACTCCGTATTTTTCGCAAAGACGAAGAAGCAGGTAGCGAGCCATCCACATTTGATCGGCTGCTGTTTTGGATCCTTTTCCGAAGATTTGGAACTCCCACTGTCCTTTAGCAACCTCTGCATTGATTCCTTCGTGGTTGATTCCAGCATCCAAGCAAAGATCTAAGTGCTCTTCAACGATGTCACGAGCAATGGATCCAACATTTTTATAACCCACACCCGTGTAGTATTCACCTTGAGGTCCAGGATATCCTTCAGATGGCCATCCCAAAGGTTTACCATCTTCGTATAAAAAGTATTCTTGCTCAAATCCGAACCATGCATCTGGATCATCTAAGATAGTGGCACGCATGTTAGATTCGTGAGGCGTTCCGTCTGGGTTCATGACTTCACACATGACCAAAGCACCGTTTTTGCGAGTGCTGTCAGGGAAAACAGCGACGGGCTTCAACATACAGTCAGAACTTCCGCCTTCTGCTTGCTGGGTAGAGCTTCCGTCGAATCCCCACATAGGAAGTTCTTCAAGCTTCGGAAAGCTCTCGTATTCTTTGATTTGAGTTTTGCCACGAAGGTTAGCCACAGGGGTGTAACCATCGAGCCAGATATATTCCAATTTATATTTAGCCATAATTTTTATATCGA
>JBCCKK010000064.1:0-13050 GCA_039027395.1 Verrucomicrobiota bacterium
AGAAGGTATAAGGTAGAAGGTAGAAGGTAGAAGGTAGAAGGTAGAAGGTAGAAGGTAGAAGGTAGAAGGTAGAAGGTAGAAGGTAGAAGGTAGAAGGCGGATGGCGGATGGCGGATGGCGGATGGCGGATGGCGGATTTGTGGAGCGGGAATGTTTGGCTAGCAGTCAATTGCTAACAGCTTCGTATTTTTTGATTTCGGGGGGATCGGGGAGGTTTTCGGAGGCGAGTTGGCAGAGACCCATGAAGGTTTCTTCGACAAGGGAGAGTCGGCGGTTCGTTCGCGATAAGATGCCCCAACTGCGAATGAGGGGGGAGCCTCCCATAGTGACTAATCGAATGGATCCTTCTTTGCGTTCTTTTTCGGCGATCCAATGGGAGCCGACGCTGACTCCAACGCCGACTTTGACCAGTTCTTTGATGACTTCCAGGCTTCCCAATTGGTAGGACGAGTGAAGCTGGATGGAGCGCTGGTTGAAGTAGTCTTCGATGATTCGATAGGTGTTACTTTGCTGGCTATAGAGAATGAAATTTTCCTTGGAAATGTCAGCAGGGGTGGCTTTTCCTTGAGTTGCCCAAGGGTGCATGGCTCCGGTCATGAAATACAATTGATCCTCGAATAAGGGTCGGAAGTCGCAAGGGGCATTGGTCATGGGTTTGAGTGCGATGGCGATATCGATTTCGTTGCGTTGTAGGCTATCGGTTACCTGGGGGGAATCTGCGGGGTAGACGAATATGCGGCAATCAGGGAAGCTTTCTTTAAATTCCCGGATGACGGAGGGGAGTAGATATTGGCAAACGCTGGTCGTCGCACCGATTCTCAGCTGATTTTGGGTCCAAGTGGCTTGAGATCCGAGCTGTTGACGAATATTAGACATATCCATGAGGATCTTTTGTGACATTTCATACAGCTTTTGACCTTCTTCAGTGGGCCGTGCCGTTTTTCCCAATCGCTGGATTAGAGGGCATCCTATATCTTCTTCTAAGACTTTGATGCTATGACTGACTGCGGATTGGGTCAGTCCGAGACGCTTGGCGGCCGTAGTAAAGCTCTGTGTATCAATAAGATAAACAAAGGCTTGCAATCGCCGAGCATCCAGCAAATCCGAAATCATGAATACATTTCATATAAATCATAAAAATAATTCAAATGAAAAATACATAAAGTTGGCACGGAGGTCTCAAGCCTGCTGTTTCGGGGGGCATGAAAATTTACCCGTCCGAGCATTCAGGCGCCTTTCAAGCCCGCGGCAATGAGCTGCGCGTCGGGTTTGTGCCTCTGGTGGATGCCGCTCCGCTAATTATTGCTAAGGAACTGGGGTATTTTGACGATTATGGATTGAACGTGCGTCTCGAGCGGGAATTGGGATGGGCCACCGTTCGCGATAAAATTATTTTCGGTGAACTCCACGCGGCACATGCCTTGGCTGGGTTAGTGTTAGCGGCTCACCTGGGAATTCGCTGCCAGGCACGTCCCTGTGCGACGGGCCTGATTATGAACTCTCATGGCAACGCGGTAACGCTTTCTCGTGAGTTGTATCAATTAGGGATCCGCGATGCCAAGAGCTTTGCGGTTCGGGTTCGGATGGATCGCAAGATTCGCCGCTACACGCTGGGGGTGGTTTCTGGGGTATCGTCGCACCATTTCCTTTTAAAACTTTGGCTGAAGAGTGCGGGTCTCGACTCAACTAGGGACATTCGAATCATTACGCTTCCGCCGTCATTAATGGTTTCGAATCTCGAGGAGGGAAACATTGATGGGTTTTGTGTGGGTGAACCTTGGAATACGGTGGCGGTCAAGCAAGCCGGAGGGGTGGTTGTGGCAACCAGTAATGAGATTAGCCCGGGACATCCGGAAAAGGTGCTGATGGCTTCTTCAGATTTCATCGAGCAGCGAGAAGACGATTATGTGTCGTTAGGAGCAGCTGTTCTCGAAGGTTGCCGATTCTGTCACCTTAAAGAAAATCATCAACACGTCGCGGAAATCCTCTCACAACGACGCTATCTCAATACCGATCCCTCCATCATTCTCGAGTCATTGTCTGGAAAATTGGCAATGGATAAGGATCGGAAGGCGGAAACTGCTTCCGACTTACACTTGTTTTATGGTGGTAACGTCAATGTTCCCAATGCTCAGAAGGTGCGCTGGCTATGGAATCAGATCGAAGAAACCATTATTTACCCATTTCTTTCGCCTAAAGAGCTTAAAGAGGTGCTGCACCAAGCATTCCTCGATGAGCTCTTTCGGAAAATCGAAGCACGGATGGCTTCAAATAAGGATAGGAAACCCTCAAGGCAGACGGCGCTGACGACTGCATAACAAGAAAAAGAAAACAACGGATGAAAAACATAATGATCAAACTAATGAAAGGCTGTCTGCGCAGGAGTGGACAGATGGCAATTTTGGCTGCCACCGTGATGGGTAGTAGCGTAACAAGCTATGCAGGCGACCCAGAAAAAGAAGACCTCAAATTTGGCTTTATTAAACTAACCGACTGCGCCCCGCTGGTCATTGCTAAGGAAAAAGGCTTTTTCGAAGACGAAGGACTCTTTGTGGAGTTGGAAGCTCAGGCAAACTGGAAAGTGCTTCTTGATCGGGTTATTACCGGTGAATTAGATGGAGCTCACATGTTGGCGGGTCAGCCGATTGCAGCGACCTATGGATTTGGAACCAAAGAGCACATCGTTGTGTCTTACAGTTTGGATTACAACGGTAACGGAATCACGGTATCGAACGATCTCTGGGCCAAGATGAAGCCCAATGTGGCTAAGAATGAAGACGGTAAACCGAAGCACCCGATTCCTGCCGATAGCTTGGTGCCCATCGTTCAAAAGGCAAAAGCGGCAGGTCAGCCGATGAAAATGGGAATGGTGTTCCCGGTAAGTACGCACAACTACGAAATCCGTTATTGGCTAGCGGCTTCTGGAATTAATCCTGGGTTCTACTATGACCCTAAGTCGAAGACTAAAAATATTCCCGGCGTTTTGGATGCGGATGTTGAACTTTCAGTGACGCCTCCCCCACAGATGCCTTCCACATTGGAAGCGGGAACGATTTCGGGTTACTGCGTTGGGGAGCCGTGGAATCAGCAGGCGGTCTTCAAGAAAATCGGTGTTCCAGTCACCACGAACTACGACATCTGGAAAAACAACCCAGAGAAGGTCTTTGGTGTGAACAAGAAATGGGCGGACGCAAATCCAAACACGTGGGTTGCGATTACGAAGGCTTTGATCCGCGCCGGACAGTGGTTGGATGCCAGCGAAGAAAATCGCAAAGAAGCGTGTAAGTTGCTCTCTCAACCCAACTATGTGGGCGCCGACTACAAAGTCATCGCTAACAGTATGACCGGAACATTCGAATTTGAAGCCGGTGATAAGCGTCCGATGCCCGACTTTAACGTCTTTTTCAGACACAACGCCTCCTACCCCTGGTATAGCGACTGCATCTGGTTCCTAACCCAGATGCGTCGTTGGGGTCAGATCACCGACAATCATCCAGACGACTGGTACTTCGAGATGGCGAAGAAAATCTATCGTCCTGATGTCTACGAGAAAGCTGCGAAAGCCCTGATTGCGGAAGGAAAATTCAAAGAGTCCGACTTCCCGCTGGGAGCCGATGGATTCCGTCCAGCAACCAAGGAATTCATTGATGGGAACATGTATGACGGTAAGAAGCCGAACGACTACATCAAGAGCTTTAAGATTGGATTAAAATAGTAGAAATGACTTAGGAGTCGAGGTAAGGCGGATCGATATCTGCCTTACCTGATTTCTAGAAAGGTAAGATTATGGAAACCACAACAACCATTGAAACACAGCCGCTCACTGGCGAAGAGACTCCGAAAAAACCCGTAGAGCCCAAAGGTCCATGGTTTAATGCCAATGGAATTGCCCATACGCTCAATACTCTTGGACTCGGCTTCTTTGCCCCGTTCATTCGACTGATCGCGGGAGACGAGCCTTCTAAGCAAGTTCGAGAAATCGTTATCAGCATTGTTTTACCCGCAATTGCTTTTGCCGTGTTTGTTGGGTTGTGGAGTTTGGCTGCTCAACGGGTGCAGACGGATAGCATGAAAGTGCCGAGCCCTGCGGAAACCTGGAGTGCCTGGCAAGGAATTTTAGAATTTGCCGAACGGGAGGGTGACAAAGGCGCTGCGTTTAAAGAGCGTATGGGAGAACGGATTACGAAGATGGAAGCGTCCGTTGTGCGAGCAAAAGCCGAAATGGGGGTTGCCGAAGCCTCTGGCGATTCGACCGTCGTAGCAACACTTCAAGAAAAGATCGAAGGAATTAAGAAGAAGATCGACAGCTATAAGAGTCGTAAATACGTCGGGCCTCCCACATTCTTCCAACAAATCTGGACGAGTCTTTTAACCGTGGCGGTCGGGTTTTTGGCCGCGACGATTATAGCGGTTCCTCTTGGAATCTTCTGCGGGTTGAGCCGATTCTTTAATATCGCGGTGAACCCCCTCATTCAGATTTTTAAGCCGGTTTCACCGTTGGCCTGGTTGCCGATCGTCTTTATTTTTGTCACGGCACTGTATGATCCTGCGGAAGGTTCCACCGTATCACGGGCCTTGCTGATCTCGGCCTTGACCGTAACGCTTTGCTCGCTGTGGCCCACTCTAATTAATACAGCCGTGGGTGTGGCATCAATCGATCCAGACCACTTAAACGTAGCCAAAGTTTTGAAGTTGAATTGGTGGCAGCGTATTACTCGCATTGTTTTGCCATCGACGCTGCCGCTTATGTTTACGGGATTGCGTTTGTCTCTCGGTGTGGGCTGGATGGTATTGATTGCTGCAGACATGTTGGCTCAGAATCCTGGGTTAGGAAAATTTGTTTGGGATACGTTCCAAAATGGATCAACTACCAGTATGGCTGAGATCGTCTGCGCCGTATTTGTTATCGGAATTATCGGGTTTTTCTTGGATCGAATCATGTTAGTGATGCAGCGCCTGGTAAGCTTCGAGGAGCAAGCGATCTAACGGAGAGTCTAGAATGTCCTACATTGAGCTAAACAACGTCTATAAAGGGTATGGAAGCGGAGCGAGTCGCACCGAAGTTCTTTCCAATATCAATCTCTCGGTTGAGAAGGGGGAGTTCGTGGCAATCGTCGGCTATTCCGGTAGCGGAAAGACGACACTCATGTCCCTGCTTGCGGGTCTTATCGAAGCAGATAGTGGAAGCGTGATTGTAGATGGCGAGTACGTGACTGGACCCGACCCTAAACGGGGACTCGTGTTTCAAAACTACTCGTTACTTCCTTGGTTAGACGTTGAGGCGAATGTGGGAATGGCAGTGAACCAAGTCTATGCTTCGGAATCCAATTCAGATCGGCACAAACGGATTCACGATGCAGTAGAGATGGTCAATCTCACGCCAGCTTTGGCCAAAAAGCCCAAAGAGCTTTCGGGGGGGATGCGTCAACGTACTTCCGTGGCTCGAACTCTGTCGATGTTGCCCGAAGTGCTGCTGCTTGATGAACCGCTTAGTGCGTTGGATGCACTTACTCGCAGTGTAATCCAGGATCAGATTCTCAATATCTGGAGAGAACTGAAGCAAACGATCATTTTGATCACGAATGATGTGGATGAAGGGCTGTATATGGCGGATCGAATCATTCCCTTGAGCTTGGGGCCCGGAGCAACGTTTGGCCCGGAAGTGAAGATTGATATCGAGCGACCTCGAGATCGCGCTGGATTAAATCACGATGAACGGTTCAAGGAGATGCGAAATGACGTGATTAGCTATTTGCTCAAGCAAAAAGAAGACGACTTTGCTTCAGGGAATGAGAAACTGGCTGAACTACCCAATGTAAAGCCGCTCGATCTCAATACGAAGGTTTCCCATTCCTATGGATGGAAGAAGCATTTGCGAAATTTAACCACTAAGAAAGCAGCTTAGTATTAAGTTCTGAAGGAGTCTGATTATGTCCGAAACCTACTTTGAAACTTGGAACCTGGGAAAGACGTATAAAACACCCAAGGGACCCGCTGTGATCGTAAAGAATTTTAATCTCAGAATGACGCCCGGGGAATTTGTCTGCATCATTGGTCATTCGGGTTGCGGGAAGTCAACCGTGCTTTCTATGGTTGCCGGGCTGAATGAAATTACTGAAGGCGGGGTAATTCTGGACCATCGGGAAATCAGTGGAGCAGGGCCGGATCGCGGTGTCGTTTTTCAGTCGCCTTGCTTACTGCCCTGGATGAGCGCTTTTGACAATGTGATGCTCGGCGTGAATCAAGTGTATCCCCATGTCAGCAAAGAAGAGCGCAAACAGGTCGTCGAACACTACTTATCCAAGGTGGGATTGACGGCAGCGATGCACAAAAAACCATCGGAACTTTCCGGAGGCATGCGTCAGCGAGTTGGCTTGGCGAGAGCCTTTGCGCTATCGCCTAAAATGCTTCTATTGGATGAGCCCTTCGGCATGCTCGACAAATTGACGAAATTTGAATTGCAGCATGTGTTGCTCGAACTTTGGGAGAGAGAGCGACTCACCGCAATGATGGTCACTCACGACGTCGATGAGGCCATTTTTCTAGCAGATCGCGTGGTCATGATGACTAATGGCCCCGAAGCCGAAGTCGGTGATATTTTGGAAATCAAATTCGACCGTCCCCGCGAGCGCCATGAGATTATGAACACGTCGGAATACTACGCGTATCGCGAGCACCTAATTGACTATTTGCACAACAAACCGCACCTCAAAGGGGACGAGCGTCCTTACGTGACCCGAGGGATTGCGGCAGCAGAAACAACTTCATCACCGCAGGAGAGAGTGGCCATTCGTGCCTAAATGCGGGTGAAGAACTAAAAGAGGAGGAAAAACAAATGAATCAAGTAAAGAAAGCAGTTCACTATTTACTGCTTATTGTTGGAGTGATGGGGCTTGTCTCCCATCATGTATCAGCAGGCTACAGCGAAGCAAATGCGAAGCTGAAGACTACTGTTTTAGACAAGGCAATCGCGCCTGCAAAAAAGGTAAAGCGTCCTAAAATTGGTTGGGCACGTTACAACGAAGACTGGTCCGTATTGAAGGAGCTTGGAAATGAAAAGTTCTTTGATCCGATCAAATACATTCCGTTTAACGAAGAAGGTGACATCTACCTATCTCTTGGCGGTCAAGCCCGCCAGCGTGTTGAGGTTTGGAATAACTTCGCATTCACATCGGGAAATGATGATGTCTTCTTGCTTAGCCGCTACCAAGCACATGCAGACTTACATGTTACGAAACATGTTCGTTTCTTTGCAGAAGGGCTTTACTCACATATCCCCGATTCGAGGGATCTTCCAGGTGGAACCCGTGCTGCACTCGACGCAAACGAAGGTGAGTTACTCAATGCATTCGTTGATGTCTTCTTCGAGTTAGGCGATGCAGACATTACTCTGCGTGCAGGACGTCAGCAGTTCTACTTTGGGAAGCAGCGTGTGTTGAGTGCTCTTCCTTGGGCAAATAACTATCGTAAGTGGGATGGATTTAGCGGAGAAATTAAATATGACGGTTGGACCGTTACACCATTCTTCGCTTGGACGGTTCCTACGGATAAGTTCAATTTCGATGACATCGCGGGAACTTCAAACACCGGAAATGGTGCGAGTAAGATCTGGGGAGGATATGTTTCGAATAAGAAATACCTGGATTTCTACTACATCGGTCGTTCCAGTAATGGAAATACGGATAGTCATCTCATCGGTGCTCTCAAATCGGGAAAGATTGGAGACACGGGGTTTGATTACGAAATTGAAGGCGGTATTCAATTTTTGGATGACAGCACCAATAATGACTTCGCTTATATGTTAGGTGGTCATATTGGTTATACATTCGAAGATTTCTATGCAAAACCCTGGGTATACACCGGCGTTGAGGTGGGTAGCGCGAGTTATGATCAAGTGCTTCCCTTGGGGCATGCCTATTATGGGTATACCGATGTCTTGGGTCGTGGAAACACGATCGATTGGAAAGCAGGTTTGAAATTCAAGCCGATCGATAAGCTTCTTATTAAAGTAGATCATCACATGTTTTTCCGGGAAGACTCCGATGCTTCAGCAACAACTGTTGCTGGTGGGGCATTCCGTGGGGGAGCCACCAATGGGTCTTCCTTCATCGGTAACGAAGTGGACGTGATCGCAAAGTATCCAATTTTGCCATACACAAGCTTGTTGGTTGGATACAGCCACTTCTTTGCTGGAGATTTTATTGATGATACGGGTAGCGCAGACGATATCGACTTCTTCTATACCCAATTAATGGTTCGATTCTAAAAACAACTCCTCACTCGACTTGCACCTGGTTATTTGATCAGCCAGGTGCAGGGACGAGTTAGGAAGAGATTTAACAATGTCGCAAATACCGATAATCCCCGAGAATGCACCGTTCACCAAAGAGCAACGCGCTTGGCTTAATGGCTTTTTAGCCAGTTGGCTGGGAGAAGTGACGTCCGGTGGAGCGAGTGAGCCGGTTACGGAAGGTGCGCCATTGTTAGTTCTCTATGGAAGCCAGAGTGGAAACTCGGAAGGGCTAGCTAAAAAGATTGGAAAGCTGGCGTCAACCCGTGGCTTTGATCCGCGGGTGTTGGGAATGGATGCCATTAAGCCGGCAGATCTCGCCGCGGAGTCTCAGATGCTTGTTGTGACAAGTACTTGGGGCGAAGGAGAGATGCCGGACAATGCAAAAGACTTTTGGCATGGAATCAGCAACGGGAGTTCGCCTGACCTGAAATCCACAAACTATTCGGTTCTCGCCTTGGGTGATACCAACTATGCAGATACGTTCTGCTATGCCGGAAAAATAATCGATCAGCGGTTGGAAGAGCTCGGAGCGAAACGGATTCATCCTCGAGTCGATTGCGACGTGGATTTTGATGATCTTGCTGAAGAGTGGATTAATGAAGTTTTCAAAAAACTAGATACGAGTGCACCGGCAAGTTCAACTACTGCAGTAGTGTCTGCGCCAGAAGCAAAACCGGAAGGATATTCTAAAAAGAATCCATTTCCTTCTAAACTCTTAGAGAACCGCGAACTCAATTTGGAGGGATCAGCAAAAGATGTGCGACACATAGCCCTTTCTTTGGAAGGTTCTGGGTTGGAGTATGAGGCGGGTGATGCCTTAGGAGTTGTCTGCCAGTCGGATCACCAAGTAGTCGAACAATTGTGCAACGCTTTGGGATGTTCGGGTGACGAACGTGTGGAGACTCCCGATGGGACCGAGGCTCCCGTTAAGGAGGCATACCAGAATAGCTATGATGTGAGCAAAATCACACCAGCAATGGTAAAATTGTTTGCAGCCCTTTGTCCGGACAGTGATTTGGCTCCTCTTTTGGACAAAGAGCGTAAGTCGGAATTGAATGATTACCTTTGGGGAAAATATCCAATCGATCTGATTAAGGAACTTAAACCCCAAGGTCTCGAGCTGGCTGCGTTTACGGAAACACTAAAGAAGTTGGTGCCGCGGTTGTATTCCATTGCTTCAAGTCCCAAAGCACATCCGGGAGAAGTGCATTTAACTGTTGGGGCGGTTCGGTATGAATACGAGGGGGATGCCCGAGGTGGGGTGTGCTCAACGTTTTTAGCGGATCGTCTACCCGAAGGCGAGACCACGGGTGTGTTCGTTCAAAAGTCTCACGGGTTTCGTTTACCTGAAAATCTGGAGACTTCTGTGATCATGGTTGGACCTGGAACAGGAATCGCCCCCTTTCGAGCTTTTCTGGAAGAGCGAAAGGCGACTGAGGCCACAGGTAAAAACTGGCTATTTTTTGGCGATCAAAAATCTAAAACAGATTTTCTTTACCAGGAGGAACTAGAAGCATTTCAGGCGTCTGGTATTTTGACCCGATTGGACACGGCATTTTCTCGTGACCAAAAAGAAAAAGTGTACGTGCAGAATCGAATGGAAGAGCACGGCAAGGAGTTGTGGCAGTGGCTTCAAGAAGGTGCCCACTTCTATGTGTGTGGAGATGCGTCACGGATGGCTAAAGACGTAGACGCGATGCTACACACAATTGCTCAAACGTTTGGTGCGATGGATGAAGATGCGGCGGTTGCTTTCGTTAAGAAACTGAAAACCGATAAGCGCTATCAGCGGGATGTCTATTGAGGATGCCATCATGACAGTAGCCCTTCCAACGAAAGCCGCTCCCAAGCCGCAAGATTTCTCAGATGAACAGAAGCGCTATCTGGAAGGCTACTTCGCCGGCATTCAAGCACGGGGTGTTTCGTTTGGTGAGGTTGCAGAGGCTTCAAACGAAGTTGAGCAGGAGGACGATCAAACCAAGGAAGAACGAATCAAACGAGAGCTGCATCCATTTGATGCCTACACCCACCTCGTTCAAGATGCAAAAGCAAACAAGGCTCCAGAAGGTGAAAATGTTTTTCGGTTCAAGTGGAATGGAATCTTTTGGCTGTCTCCCGTCCACGAGGCTTATATGTGCCGCTTGCGAATTCCCGGCGGCCGCGTTTATAGCAATCAATTGCGCGAGTTGGCGTCTATCTCCAAGGAATTAACAACGGGCTATATTCAGGTCACCACTCGCAATAATTTTCAGCTTAGAAACTTCCAGCCAGAAGCGGCACCCGATTTGTTACGAAGGATCCAATCTGTGGGCTTGCATTCCCGAGGTGCGGGAGGGGATAACATTCGTAACATTACTGCGAATCCGACAGCGGGATTTGATCCTCATGAGCTCATTGATGTTTCACCGCTCATTGATGAGTTATCACAAATCATTATCTCGACGCGTGAGTTCTATAATCTTCCACGCAAATTCAATATTGCATTTGATGGAGGAAACGTAATCAGCTCCGTTGAAGATACCAATGATATTGGGGCAACAGCATATCAGCTGGGTGAGAACGAGCTCGGTCTAGATCCCGGAGTTTATTTTAGAATTGGCTTAGGGGGCGTAACAGGACACAAGACTTTTGCTCGCGACTGGGGGGTTCTTGTTTCACCTGACAAGCTGATTTCGGTGATTCTTTCTATCTTAAGAGTCTTTATCGAAAATGGAGATCGGACAAGCCGCCGGAAAGCTCGACTTAAATACCTCATTGAGGGATGGGGCTTGGATCAATTTAGAACAGCTTGCGAAGAGAAATTGGGTGAAGCCTTGGTGCAAGTGCCTATGAATCACCATGCGCTGTCGCGTCCCGAACATCCTCCGGTTGCTCACGCTCATGTGGGAGCTTATCCTCAGAAGCAAGAGGGGTTGTTTTATGTGGGAGCGTCCGTTCCCGTCGGAGAGATGACGCCCAAACAGGTATCCCAGGTTGCAGATCTCGCAGAGACCTACGGGAGTGGGGAAATTCGGCTTACGGTTTGGCAGAACTTTTTGATTCCGAATGTGAAAGAAGCGTTTGTTCCCCAATTGAAGAAGTCATTGGACCGAATGGGTTTCTCAACGGAAGCTTCTTCGCTAACAAGTGGCTTTGTTGCCTGCACCGGCAATCAATATTGTAAGTTCTCTTCGACCAACACAAAGGGCCATGCAGCGCAGCTCATGAAGCATTTGAAAAAGACGATTGAGCTCGATCGTCCGATTAATGTTCACCTTACGGGATGCCCACATTCTTGTGCTCAGCACTACATGGGAGACATTGGTTTGCTGGGAGCCAAAGTAAAACAACATGGAGAATCTGTAGAAGGCTACCACGTAACCGTAGGAGGGGGATTTGGTATCCACCAGGAAGTTGGTCGGCAAATTTTTCAAAATATTCCATTTAGCGAGATGCCTGGGCTCATGGAAAAAATGCTTCAGGGGTATTTACGTAATCGAAATGAAGGAGAGGCATTCCAGACGTTCTGCCTAAGGCACGACGTTAATACGTTACAGGCAATTTTCACAAATAATGAGTAGCTGGCATGATTTCATTGGCCACAGAAGTGCAATCGAGCACACCATCAAACTCCCCCAATCGAGGGTGGGTAGATGGCCCTAATCTCATTGAGCAGCTAGTTTCTGATCAAAAACGACTACAAACCGCCGCGATTCATTTCTCAAGATGGCACGAGGAGCATGATCCAAGTGATTCTCCAGAACTCGAATCTCATTACCAAAAACTGATTCCGTTAGCTCAGCCAAAACCGGGAGAGCAATACGCGTTTGAAGTGGATGTTGAAGCTTGCTCTGCATGCAAAGCATGTGTGAGTGCCTGCCATAGCCTTAATGGTTTGGCGACTCATGAAACTTGGCGTGATGTGGGTAACGTGTTCGGAGGTGAAGAATGGGATCCGATTGTGCAAACGATTACTTCTGCATGTCACCACTGTGTCGAACCTGGATGTCTCGAGGGATGTCCCGTCTTAGCCTATGACAAAGACGAAACGACGGGTGTTGTAAAACACTTGGATGATCAATGTATTGGTTGCCAATACTGTGTCTTAAAGTGTCCATATGATGTTCCGAAATATTCAGAAGATAAAGGAATTGTTCGCAAGTGCGATATGTGTCACGAGCGTTTGGGGGCGGGTGAGGCACCTGCATGTGTGCAGGCTTGTCCGAACGAAGCCATCCGCATTGTTACCGTATCGCAAAATGAGTTGCGCATTCAAACAAAGGATGTGGACAAAAGCATACTTCCGAGCACGGTTACTTCCTCGTATACCTTACCGTCCACGCGCTATCTTGGGGCTTTGCAAAAGCAAGGTGCGAGTGCTGCCGATGTAAATCGATTGCGACTTGAGCCATCCCACTTTCCGTTGGTGGTTATGTTAGTTTTGACTCAGCTGGCAGCCGGTTGTTTTGCTGCAGATGCCGTTTCTAGGTTCTTTCTGGAAAGAAGCGAAGTGGCTCTCTTGTTGGTGGGTGTGGTCGCTGCAGGGTTAGGAGTGAATGCAAGTGTCTTGCATTTGGGACGCCCTATGAAAGCCTGGCGCGCGTTTTTGGGATGGCGGAAATCTTGGTTGAGTCGCGAAATCATTAGTTTTGGCATGCTGGTCCCGATGAGTGTGGGTGTTTTAGCTTTAGCTGTTTTGGACTATTTTGGATATGAACCTCCCGTTCCAGTGGGTCTGGATAATATTTTAAAAGGGATGTCGATGGCCTTAGTTTTTG
>JBCCKK010000065.1:0-12999 GCA_039027395.1 Verrucomicrobiota bacterium
AGATCAAACAAGGCCTTAAAGGCCAAGAATGCATAAAATGCCCGAACAATGAGTTGTGAACGGGCAGCTTGTAAAGACAGTGCTTTCCATTCAGGCTGGCGATTTTTGAAGCCACCCATCGATCTAAGAATCGCTTCGATCACGGGAGAGGCTCCTCTGAACCAAATATTCCTAGAATTAGTTCTTCCGAAGTTCGCTTCTTATAGTAGGTAAGCGGATCATAGATTCGTTTGCGCACCTCATAAGTAGTTGGTCCTTTAAAATAACTTTCTTCGATCATATTTCTATGACGAATCATTTCTTTTTGGTCTTGGTTCTCAATGGCAGTTCCAAGTGCTTGAATCACACGATGTGCATTAGTCCCGGCTTCAAATCGTTCGATTAATGGGGACTCCATAAATGGCTGAGGGGGGATAATCGGTTTTCCATCAAAATGTGTGAGAACGATAACGTGATTTATGGTCGTTTCTGGTGTTTTGGAGAAAAGAAACCAACAAAAGAAGGGGAAAATCTCGTGTTTTTTAGTTGGAGCAGCGATCAAACCGATAACAAATACGGCAAGGACGAAAGCCGACATGAGATTTCGGTGGCGTCTTAAAGGAGAGACTTTCCTTGCATTCACAAGTCCGATAAGTTGGCCCAGTGACGAAATCAGGACAATCACAAAAAAAGAAAGAGATGCCTTGGAAAGTGCTTTATATTCCCATGTACTACCCGATTCTCTATCAAACGTTCTTGCGCCGAGAGATTGGAGGAATGGCTCAGGCAGGTCTTTCCATGACGGTCGTTCCCTGTTTGCCTGGCTACGACCGCGGGGTTCCATTTCAATTTGATGTATTTCGTCTCGGATGGACTTGGATTTTAGCCCCAATCTATTGGACTAAATTCTATTTGTTTCGTCCCTTGCTGGTTAAGCGAGGCCTTGCTCACGTTTTTAAGACCCCTCCCAATAATGTAGAGAGCTGGTTTTTCTTGTTCTGGTCGGTTCTGGCGGCTCCCTTAATTGCGAGATTTGCTGAAAAAAATAGGGTTCAGCATGTTCATGCGGCCTGGGCGACAGCTCCCGCATCCATCGCTTGGCTTGTTCACAAACTATCAGGAATTTCGTTTAGTTTCGGAGCGCAAGCCTATGATCTCTACCGACATGGTGGAGATAATTTCTTAAGCGCCAAAGGCAAAAGTGCAAAGTTTATTCACACCACTACAGAAAATAATGTTGATACCCTGAAACAACGGTGTCCCGAATCTAAAGATAAAATTGTGCTGGCTCGACGAGGCCTGGAAAAGATGCCTGCAGAAAAATCGCTCTCTTTGATGGAAGACGAAGTCAGATTGCTATCGGTAGGAAGACTGGTGCCGAAGAAGGGGCATACGTACCAACTAGATACGTGTGCTAAACTGAAAGCTCAGGGGGTTCCTGTTCAACTCAAGATTTTAGGAGAAGGTCCCCTTCGCGAAGATCTGGAAGGCCATGTAAAGCGGCTTGATTTACAAGAAAACGTTGAGTTTTGTGGTGCAATTTCACCGGGAGAGGTGCCCCAATACTATGCGTGGGGTGACATTTTTTGGCATACTGGTGTAGTTGATCCAAAGGGTGATCGTGATGGACTCCCCAACGTTGTGCCAGAGGCAATGGCTCACCAACTGCCGGTTATCAGTGGAACCGAGGTTGGGGTGTTGGAAGCGGTCAAGGATGGTGTGACTGGTATAGTTGTGGATGTTGTTGACACGGATTCACTGGCAGATGCGGTAACTCGTTTGCGAGAAGACTCTGTGTTGAGAGACCAGTTAATTCGCAACGGGCGGCAATGGGTCGAAGACCATTTTCTTGCAGAAAAAAATGCTGCTAAAATAGCAAATTCGATTCGTAGCTAGTATGTGATCATTGTTTGCTATCGATAAAAGCAGTTCTTGGAATTCTTAGCGGATTTGAGCTAGCCTTAAAGATTCATGTCTGAAGAAAAAGAAAAAGCAGTTCTGAAATGCCACAACTTAGAGCGCTACTTGGGTAAGTATGAATCCAGGACTCGAGTGCTTAAAGGTGTCAGCATGGAAGCGCACCCTCAGACATCTTACGCAATTGTTGGACCATCTGGATGTGGTAAAAGTTCACTGCTTTATCTGTTGGGGCTTCTAGATACCCCGGATGCAGGCAAGATTTGGATCGGAGGTCGCGAAACAACCGGAATGAATGAAAAAGAGACAACCGGTTTACGAAATGAACGTCTTGGATTTGTCTTCCAGTTTCACTTCTTGATCAAAGAATTCACAGCTCTTGAGAATGTGATGTTACCGATGAAGAAGCTCGGAAAGCTAAACGATCGGGACATGCGGGAGCGCGCTTTGCATCTATTGGAAGAGGTTGGGTTGTTTGAAAAAGCAGATCGTTTCACGAATCACCTTTCTGGGGGGGAACAACAGCGGGTCGCAATCGCAAGAGCTCTTGCTAACCAGCCGCGGGTGATGCTTGCGGATGAGCCTACTGGTAATCTCGATTCCAAAAATTCGGATCGTATCTTTGCCCTTCTCACTCGAGTAATTCGAGAAGAGGAGCTGGCCTTAGTTATGGTAACGCACAACCCGGAAATCGCGGAACAGTGTGATACCATTTTGCAGATGGAGGATGGGGATATTGTGCGCCGGCAGGAAAACCTGAGGGGCAAGTTGGAGGTGGATTTAGAAGCTGAATCGTACAATTCTAGTTTGATGTCAGAAGACGCCTAATTTCTAGCCATTCTTCAGTCTTCGCATTCTTATGAAGGTTCCACTTTTCGATCCAAAACCCCAAAATAGACTGTTAACAGACGACTTGCACCAAGCTTTTTCAGATGTCCTCGAATCGGGATATTTTATTCTTGGTTCGGAAGTTGAGCGTTTTGAGAGAAATATTGCTGAGTGGCATGGGGTAAACCACGCTATTGGTGTTTCTTCAGGAACAGATGCTCTACTTATTGCTTTAATGGCCTTGCAGGTTGGCCCAGGAGACGAAGTGATTCTTCCATCATTTACGTTTTTTGCTACGGCTGGAGTGGTCCATAGGTTGGGTGCTCGTCCCATATTTGCAGATGTTTGCCCTGCTTCGTACCAAATCTTACCCTCTGAGGTGGAACGCTGTCTATCACCCAGGACGAAAGCTGTAATTCCTGTTCATCTGTTTGGTCACTCGGCAAATGTCGAAGAGATTCGTAAAGTGATTGGAGATCGAGAAACGTTTATTGTTGAGGATGTTGCTCAAGCGATGGGGGCCAGCCGAAGTGGTAAGAAAGTGGGATCCCTTGGTGATCTGGGTTGTTTGAGTTTCTTCCCAACAAAGAATTTGGGAGGATTTGGAGACGGAGGGATGGTTCTGACATGCTCCGATGATCTTGCTGAAACGGTTAAACAACTTCGCAACCATGGAATGTTCCCTAAGTACTACCATCGACAGGTGGGTGGTAATTTTCGACTTGATGCGATGCAGGCGGCCTTGCTGAACGCTAAACTGCCCCAAGTTGATTCCTACTTGGAGGGGCGAGACCGGCATGCGAAACGATATTTGGAAAAATTGGTTCAGCATCCTTCAATATCAGTTGCTGTTCCAGTAGATAGCAGTAATTGCCAGGTGAAACATAACAATAAACAGATTTCAATCTGGGCTCCATATGTATGCCCTGATCAGGTGCCAACATGGAATCAATTCACAGTTAGGATTGTTAGCTTCGGAAGGGGTGAAGACCGGAGAGATAGCTTGAGGCAATGGTTACTTGAACGCGAAATCGGATCCGAAATCTACTACCCAGTAGCACTTCACAAGCAGGAGTGTTTTAGGGCTGAGGGAGAAGGGGTCGTTCTGCCCCACACTGAATGCTTGTGTGAGGAAGTATTAAGTCTTCCTGTCTATCCAGAGCTTGAGGACTCTCAGATTGATTACGTGATTGAACAGATTTTTGCCTGGCTAGATAAAGAAGTCTAAGGTCTTGTTCCCAGAGCAATCGTTCCCCATAGTCACAGTTTCATGAGTAAGATCCCTTTCGATACCAAATCATCGCTCCCGCGTATCTGTATGATTTCAACCCATGGATATGTGGCAGCAGATCCACCATTGGGCGCTGCAGACACCGGGGGCCAAGTTGTCTTTGTTCTTGAGCTTTCTAAGAAACTAGCACAGTTGGGCTACGAGGTTGATATTTGGACACGGCGTTTTGAGGGACAGCCTGAATTTGATGTCATCAACTCGCAAGTGCGCGTAATTCGCATGTCTTGCGGAGGGAACGATTTTATTCCAAAAGAATATCTCTACAAAAGACTTCCTGAATGGGGCGAGAATGCACTTCGTTTTATCAAGAAATATAAGCTGAAGTATCAATTTATTAATTCTCATTACTGGGATGCGGGATTAGCGGGGCAACATCTAAGCGAGGTCTTAGCAGTGCCTCATGTTCACACGCCCCATTCGCTAGGTATCTGGAAGAAAAACCAGATGGAAACGGACTATCCAGATAAAAAAGAGGACTTTGAAAAAGAGTTCAACTTTGAACGCCGTATTCATCATGAGAAAATTCTTTATCGGGAATGTGATCAACTGGTGGCAACAACACCCGTACAGACCGACATGTTTTTGGAAGACTACGAAATTGCAAAAGACCGAATTGTAATGATTCCTCCAGGCTATGATGATAATCGCTTCTATCCGGTTGGCGAAGCTAGCCGAAAGGCACTCAAGAAGAAATTTAAGCTCCGTGGAAAAGTTGTCTTGGCTTTAGGTCGGTTAGCCACAAATAAAGGGTATGATTTGCTGATCGATGCATTTTCGGTTACGGCTAAACGAGAGCCTGACGCTCGTCTGTACCTGATGGTAGGTGGAAAAAAGTTGGACAAGCAGGAACGCGGCATTCTCAACGATCTAAAAGCTCGAGTGAAAAAGTATAAGGTCGAAAAGCAAGTGAAGTTTGGGGGCTTTATTTCTGACGATGAATTACCGGATTATTATCGGGCAGCAGATATTTTCGTGCTGTCGAGTCGCTATGAGCCATTTGGCATGACCGCGATTGAAGCCATGGCATGTGGAACGCCAACCGTTGTTACCACGCACGGGGGATTGTATCGGGCCGTAACGTTTGGTCGTGACGCGTTGTATGCAGATACCTTTGATAAAGAAGACCTTGGTATCATGATGTTAAAGCCACTCCGGCACCCAGTCCTATGGAGCCGCATTTCTCGGCACGGAGCGCATAAAGCTCGTAGCCTTTTTACGTGGACCGGGATTGCACAACAACTGATTAGCGCGGTTGAGCAACGCTCGAGAGCTACATTTCGTATCAAAGATGATGGGCCAGATCATCTTTGGGGAGACTGGGATTAGAAACCAGTTTGGAAGGATCCGTAATACATGAGTGAAAGCTGCATAAGACTGTTTTCGAGTGATCTCGACGGAACAATTCTTGGAAATTCAGAATCCGTTGCCCGATTTAAAACTACCTGGGAAGACTTGCGGAAAGAGGATCGGCCTATTCTGGTTTATAACTCAGGAAGAATGTTGGACGATGTCCTTAGCCTCATCGAAGATGAGGTGTTGCCTGAACCTGATTTTGTCATTGGTGGTGTGGGGACTGAAATCTTTGACTACTCGAAGCAGCAGCCGATTGATGATTTCAATAGTGTTTTCAAGAAAGGGTGGGACCTAAATCGAGTCGAAGAAATTGTAGAGACTTTCCCGGGCGTTGAGCGCCAACCTCCTGAGTTTTTACATCCTTATAAGTCGAGTTGGTACCTTCAACATGCGTCAGAGGATAAAATTACTTCCCTTCATGAGCGGCTTGAGGAAGCAGGAATGGAAGTCGAGGTGATCTACTCTAGTCAGCGGGACCTCGACGTGCTACCGAAAGAAGCCAACAAAGGAAAAGCACTCATCTGGCTTTGCCATCGTATTGACATCCCACTCGAGAATGTTTTGGTTGCTGGAGACACAGGAAATGATACGGCGATGTTTATGGTGGACGGTGTCAAAGGCGTCGTTCCTGAGAATGCACAACCCGATTTGTTGAGTCATGTTGTCGACCGCCCAGTTCACGTGTCTTCTCGCGTAATGGCGGACGGTGTGCTTGAGGGGTTGGCCCATTACGGCGTTATTAAGGAAGTACCATCTGTTTATGTCTCCGGAGAGTCTTCCTCCTCAGTTGAGCCAGAGATGCGAATGCTTCTGGATGCAGAAGCATTTCAATCACTTAAACAAAGTGAAGTGGATGTTATTTTAGAGGGTTATCAGCAGGCAGTTATTGCCTTAGAAAAGAATATAACACCCTTGGGCTTTTCAGCGTGTTCCTTGGATGATAACGATGTTACGGGAACCGATGAAAACTATCGGAGTGTCTGGGCAAGAGATGGGGCAATTACACTGATTTCCTCGCTGAGCACAGATTTGCCTCAGTTTAATGAGGCGGCAAAAAATACATTAACCACTTTATTAAATCATGTTTCTCCGAATGGTCAGATTCCAAGTAATGTCCACATTGATACTGGGGTGGCCGATTACTCGGGTGTGGGAGGAATTTGTTCCATTGATAGTGGCCTTTGGGTAATAATTGGAACGTATCATTATGTTAGAAAAACAAATGATTTTGAGTTTCTAGATCGCTACTCAAATGTTCTTCAGCGTGCCATGGATTGGCTCAGTGCGCACGACAGTAACAATGATGGTCTCTTAGAGATTCCAGAGGCTGGGGATTGGACGGACCTGTTTGGGAGGAGCTATAATGTGCTCTACGATGAAATTCTTTGGTGCCGGGCAAACGTCGCATATGCTCACCTTCTTGAGATGAGGAAGGACTTCGAACGTGCTGCTGATTACCTTCGCTGGTCTCAGCATATTCGGGGTGAAATTCTGCAAAATTTTTGGCCCACCACGAAGAGGTTTACCGATGGTGAAGAACGCGTCAGTTTTGCGGATCAACAGTTCACGGTAGGAGACTCCCAATATTTACTCGCGCAAATTTCTCCATTTAGTTTTAACTGGCGATGCGATGTCTTAGGAAACATTTTGGCATTCCTATGCAATGTATTGGATGTCGACCGGGCAAAAACAGCGTTTAAGTTTATGTGGGGTGTCGGAGTGAATGAACCTTGGCCCGTGTCCAATCTCTACCCAACGGTTTATGCGGGGGATCCCGATTGGAAATCATATTACACGGTAAATCTACTCAACCTGCCGGATCATTATCACAATGGAGGGATCTGGCCGTTTATCGGAGGAATGTGGGTCAGATTTATCCAACGGCTCGGTCTGAGTGATGTAGCGGCTCATGAGTTAGTGCGGCTTGCTGAAGTAAATCGCTTGGGCCGCCAAGACCCCTGGGAATTTAACGAGTGGGTTCATGGTAAAACTGGGAGGCCGATGGGTAAACGCTACCAAGCTTGGTCAGCCGCCTCCTATCTCCGGGCTTGTCGAGAAATGCATATGGATCCAGAGCACGTCGATCATGACTAGTGATCAGGGCGAGCAGACGATTTTCTGCTTCGGAGAAATCCTGTGGGATTGCCTCCCTGCGGGACTTTTTTTGGGAGGAGCTCCCATCAATGTAGCCTATCATCTCAAACGGCATGGAAAATCGGTGGTGCCAATTACTGCAATTGGGAATGATTTTCTCGGGAGAGAGGCTGTAAGGCGTCTTGAGAATTGGAATGTTGATATCGATGGGGTCGGTTTTTCAGAAAAATCAACTGGGGTAGTGATTGCTCAGATCGATTCTCATGGTAATGCATCCTACAATATTGTTGAGGATGTCGCTTGGGATGAAATTAGTTTGAGCTCTGCTCTTGATAGTGATGTTAAGAACGCGTCAGCTATTGTTTTTGGAAGCTTAGCACTTCGGTCATCCAATAATCAGTTGGTGTTGAAGTCTATTTTGCAGAAGGCCAATGACGCACTGAAGGTGTTTGATGTTAATCTAAGACCCCCTTACGACAATTTGGTTCTCGTCAAAGAAATGGCTCAGATTGCTGATTTAGTAAAATTAAATCACGAAGAGGCGAGTGTTTTGGTTGGAGGTAAGAGTTCTGACTACGAGGTAAATGCCCGCAAAATTGCTGACGAAACGGATACACCCACAGTCTGTATTACGGCTGGGGGAAATGGAGCTGGCTTGTTCAAAGACGGGCAGTGGTTTTGGGAGTCGGCCAAGCCAGTCGAAGTAAAGGACACGGTTGGGGCTGGTGACTCGTTCTTGGCATCGCTTCTTTCTGGATTAATCGATGGTGATCAATCCCCCAAACAATTACTGAGAGCTGCATGTCGATTAGCTGAATTCGTGGCTTCTTGCCATGGAGCACAACCTCAATATGAGCCAAAAAATTTGGTTTCGTAAGCGATAGCTGTCTATTTAAAAATAGTGTCAGAACAAACGCTTGATCTCGTCATTAGCCATTTTGCGGAAGATCTCAATTGGCTAAAGCGGGTTCCCAAAGAATTTCGCTGCTTCGTTTATCACAAAGGTGAATCGAACACGATTCCAGAGATTCGCAATACTGTCTTCCAGAGCCGAATCGAAAATGTGGGACGAGAAGCCCATACATATATCCACCACATCGTAACACAGTATGATGATCTGTCGGACATTACCGTTTTCCTTCAAGGCCATCCATTTGATCACTGTCACGATCTTCATGCGCGCCTGAGGGAGCTAGCTACAAAAACTAATATTTCAAATGATGGATTCACCTGGTTGGGTTTTATTATTGATACGGATGACGCGATGGGAAGACGCCTTTTTGTTCCTTGGAGTAAAAACGTAAACCAACGTGAATTAGATATTAATCAAAGGTATCGAAAGATCTTTCAAACGGAGGGTCAAGATGACTATCGGTTCTTTCCTGGAGGACAGTTTATTGTCTCGAGTGACCTTATTCGTTCCAAGGAGATGGCATTTTACAAACGAATGCTTTCTATCGCAGAGGATGACAGTGATTTTGCCTATTGCGTAGAACGATTCTGGGATCAGGTATTCGGGTGTTCTTTTGTAACGGAGGAAATGATGAACGGTTTAGAAACGGTATATCTAAAGCAGATAAAAAGGCTTAACTCGTAGGATTACATTGCCTAGGAGCTGCCAATTTTCTGCTTTAATAGGTCATTAATTGCCGAGAGTTCATCTGTGACTTGCGTCATCTTTGGGTGCCGGTTATGAAGACCCGATTCTGATAGTGTTGCCTGCTTTTGTTTAAGACTTTCCTTCTTTTTTAGTAGTTGATTCCAATAGGATTCATCTCGAATACCGGGAATTTCTTTTAGTCTTTGGATTCTTTGTTGGTAGTGCATTCGCTTAGGATGTTTTTGAGTCAATCCGCGAATATTTGCTTTATGGTCTGCGATTTGAAATTGGATCAACTGCCTGCGTAGATAGTTGATCTCGTTTTCTATTGCTTGATCGGAACGTTCAGCTCTGGATGTAAACGAAAAGCAGCTGACTACAATGAATAGTTTGACTGCTAATTTTAAGAGATCGTTCAAGCGAAGGAAAATAGTCAGGCTTTATTGAGCGCCATATCCGAGTGCGAAGCCTGTTTGCATAGATCTAAATCCTTCAATAGTGAATCGTCTCTAGAGTTTTCTGGGTTTCCTGCTGTTAAAAGTTTGTTTCCGTAGAAGATAGAATTTGCGCCTGCATAAATGCACCACGCTTGAGTTTCTTTGGACATTTCAGTTCGCCCTGCCGAAAGGCGTATTTTTGTTTTTGGTAGAACAATCCGTGCCGTAGCGATCATTCGGATCAAATCAAATGTTTCAACGGGTTTTTGTTCTTCCATCGGAGTTCCTGGAATCGTCATGAGACAGTTAATTGGGCAACTTTCTGGCGCCGGATCGAACGTTGTTAGCACTTGCAACATCTTGATGCGATCATCGACTGTTTCTCCCATTCCCAAAATTCCTCCACAACAGACATCCATTCCTGCGTTCTGAACGTGCTTAATTGTGTTGAGTCGGTCGTCAAAGCTGTGAGTAGTAACAACTTCCTTGTAGTATTCGGGGCTTGTATCAATGTTGTGATTATAGGCGGTAACGCCTGCTTCCTTGAGTTCTTGAGCGGCCGTTTTTGTTAAGCTGCCAAGAGTAACGCAGACTTCCATTCCAAGTTTTGAAACCTCACGAATTGTTTCTTTGACGGTTTCAAATTGTGCCGTGTCTTCTCTTACACCCTTCCAAGCGGCTCCCATGCAAAATCGTGTCGATCCTTTAGCTTTTGCTTGTTCCGCATAGGGCATCACTTCATCGACGGTCATTAATTTTTCCCGTTCGAGGCCGGTGCGGTAGCGAGCGCTCTGTGAACAATAGCCGCAATCTTCACTACATCCCCCAGTCTTAATGCTCAGCAAGGTGCACAGCTGAATTTCATTCTGTTTCCAGTTTTCTTTTAAAACAGCTCTCGCTTTATCGACAAGTTCGAATAGCGGTTGATTGTAGATCGACTGAAGTTCCTCGAATGTCTTGCCTGCCATAAACTTCAAAATACTCAAGAATGAGTCTGTATATGTCAAGTCGCAGAGAAGTTTAATCAATCGGATACTTGTGTCAGAGGGAGATCTGAACCAGAATAAACGAGTGCAGCTAGAGATTCGGGTAAAAAACTATCGCTGTTTTGGTGGGCACTCTCCCTCAGGGTTCAAGTTAAAACGAGGAATCACTGGGTTCATTGGAGAAAACAATTCCGGCAAATCAACAATGCTGCGACTGTTTTATGATTTACGATCGCTCTTTCAAGAAGCCTCTCGCCGATTAAGAACGTTTCATCCGAATGATGACCTTCGTTTTTCTTTGCCGTCGTTGCCGGATAATATCGATCGGGACCGATTTTTTCATCTGCACAATCCGGACCCGTTGGTGATTGAAATCACTTCTGGTGGCTGTGAACTACATTTGATTTGCGGAAGAGATGGTCAAATTCGTTGGAATTGTGGAATGAAGCGTCGAAAGAATTCTCACATGGTTCGAGACCTAGAAAAGTTAACTCGAATGTTTTATATCGGTCCATTCCGCCCGTTTCAAACCCAAGGGGCTTCCGGGAAAAGTTATGACGTTTTGTTTGGTAAAGATTTTTTTGGTCGTTGTATTGAGGATTTTAGAAAAGGACGGTTTGAAAAAGGATCGATCTACGATCGAGTGAATGAAGACGTAGCGACGATTTTTCATTTAGATGGATTTTCATTTGAGCCTGGACCTAACGGGCGATATGGGTTTCGGATTAATCGCGAGTGGATGCCTGCAAGTGAATTGGCAAGTGGATTAGGCCAGTGCTTCTTAATCTTTGTTCAAGCAATCTGGAATAAACCAAGCTTTATTCTAATCGATGAACCGGAAGCTCATTTACATCCGACGGTTCAAAGTGAATTTTTGACCATGTTGACTGGGTATGCCCAGTATGGCCTGTTAGCATCTACGCACCACTTAGGCTTAGCCCAGAGCGTGAGTGATCACCTTTACAAAGTCAGTAGAAAGCATGGGCAGCGGGAGTCGGTCATTGAGGTCTACGAGCCGGACAAACGACTCAGCCAAACCTTAGGTGAAATGCAGGTCTCTGTTCAAAAAAACAATGGCGGACAGCGCTTACTTTTGGTTGAAGGGCCCACCGAGATCAAAGCCATTCGGCAGCTTTTGAGAAAAATAAGGCGAAATCATTCTGTAGTTCTGATGCCTCTAGGGGGGAGTAGTATGATCAACGGAAACCGGGAAGATGAGTTGAGAGAGGTGAAAAAGATCTGCGAGGAGGTATTTGCTTTGGTTGATAGTGAAAAAACGTCTGAACGAGCGCGAGTGTCTCATCATCACCGGTCGTTTCGGGAGTCATGTCAGCGAGTTGGCATTTATTGCCATATCCTGAAACGGCGTGCTCTCGAAAATTATTTTTCAGATCGAGCGGTTCGCAAAGTTTTGGGACCTAAACAACGAGCCCCCCGGCCTTATGAAGATATCAAGGAGGTTGATTCGAGGTGGCCGAAGTCTGAGAACTGGAAGATAATTCGGGAAATGAGACGTGATGAGATTGACCGAACGGATTTGTGGGATTTTCTGGAACGGATTATTAAGAAAAGTGAGACATCACCACGTCGGAGAAGTAGAGCTCGCAATTAGCTTAAGTCTAACCCATCCCAAAATACTTGGAGATCGCTGGGTAAGGAGGTTTGAATTCTTACGTCTTCATTTTTCCATGGAAATTCCATCTGGAATGCATGCAGTGCTTGCCGGCGGATCCATAGTCGCTCCAACATAAGGTCATTCCAGCCACTTTTAACGCATTCGAGATAGAGGTCTGAATGAGATCCGTAGAGTTTATCCCCGACAACAGGGGTTCCAATATGTTTGAGATGAACCCGGATTTGATGCATTCGTCCGGTATGGAGCTTAATTTCAAGAAGTGAGACGGGCGTTTTGTCTCGGTAGCGGGTTTCTAATGTCGTATATTCTGTGACTGCAGAACTTCCCTTAGGGTGGACGATTTGTTGAACGTAGATCGGAGAGTCTTCGAAGTCGCAGCGTCTGCCAATGGGTTCGTCGATAATTCCCGTTGCTTTCGGGATTCCATGAACGAATGCATAGTACCTTTTCCGAATGCCTCGTTCCATCGTAAGCCGGCCAAAATAAGATGAGGTTGTTTTGTTTTTACTCACAAGAACGAGGCCACTGGTTTCTCGGTCCAAACGGTTCACCAAAAAAAGGTCTTGTTCTTTGAAATAACGTTGCAGCTCATGCCACAATGTGTTCTCACCGTCGGGTCGTGTTGGATGAATTAGGAGTGGAGCCCGCTTATTAACGATACACCAATCGGAATGGTCTTCAATGAGGCGGAGGGGGTTGGGAGCAGTGGGCATCAGTCTTAGAAATAAAGGATCGTTCGATATAATCAAAATCTTCTCAAATCAGAAATTGGTCGCTAAAACGTAGTCTTTGGAAATCCTATCGTAGTGCGCTCGCTGCATCTCCTCTGCGTTATCAAAACTCTGATTCGAGGAATCGCATCCCATAATTACGTTTTA